>VBAB01000482.1:0-1136 GCA_005888525.1 Alphaproteobacteria bacterium | reverse complement strand
CGCGCGGGTCTGCCGTGCGGCCGAAAGCCTCCGTGACGGCTTCGGTGACTGAAGCCTGGTTCTCGATGATCATTTCGCGCCCTATCCTGTGCAACCCCGACTATGATGCCGTAAAAGGCCACCAACATTCCGCAACCGAGGGAACCCTATGCCCGATGTCCCCGAACTCCTGGTAAGAGGAAAGAAGCGCCCGTTCAACGGGGCCGAGTACCTCCAATCGCTGCGCGACGGCCGCGAGGTCTACATTTACGGCGAGCGCGTAGCGGATGTCACCAAGCACCCGGCGTTCCGCAACGCGGCCGTCTCGGTCGCCAAGCTCTATGATGCGCTGCACGATGCCAGCTCCAAGGACACCCTGACAACGGCCACCGACACCGGTTCCGGCGGCTACACGCATCGCTTCTTCAAGGCCGCCCGGTCGCGCGAGGAGGTCATCAAGCAGCGGGACGCCATCGCCGCCTGGGCCCGCATCACCTACGGCTGGATGGGGCGCAGCCCGGATTACAAGGCGGCCTTCCTCAATACGCTGGGCGCCAACGCCGAGTTCTATGGCAAGTTCGCCGACAACGCCCGCGCCTGGCACGTGCGCGGCCAGGAAGCGGTGCTCTACGTCAACCACGCGCTCGTCAATCCGCCCATCGACCGCTCCAAACCGGTCGAGCAGGTGAAGGACGTCTACATCTCCATCCAGAAGGAGACGGACGCCGGCATCTACGTCTCCGGCGCCAAGGTGGTGGCCACCAATTCCGCGCTCACCCACTACAATTTCCTCGGCCAGAACATGGGCCAGGAAATCAACGATCCGAGCATGGTGGTGATGTTCATGGCACCCATGGACACGCCCGGCATCAAGCTCATCTGCCGTCCCTCCTACGAGCTTGCGGCGGCCGCGACCGGATCGCCCTGGGACTATCCCCTGACCAGCCGGTTCGACGAGAACGACGCCATCTTCGTGTTCGATAACGCCTTTATCCCTTGGGAGAACGTGTTCATCCACCGCGACATCGATCGCATGAAGCAATTCTATCCGCGCTCGGGCTTCGTCAACGGCTTCACCATGCAGGGGTGCACCCGGCTTGCCGTGAAGCTCGACTTCATCGCCGGGCTTCTCACGAAGGCCGCGCGCGCGACGGGCG
>VBAB01000481.1:4386-12692 GCA_005888525.1 Alphaproteobacteria bacterium | reverse complement strand
CCTTGCCCAGCAGGGTCCGCGTGGCCGCACCTGTCGGGAACACGGGTGACGCCAGATCGAGCGCGCATCCGCTGTTGATCACGTCGGCGGCCCGCGGGCCCGACACCGACAGCGCGACACGGGCGTGGCCGACGTCCACGAGTGCGTGATGCAGCGAGGCGAGCGCCGCCTCGACATCTCCGGCAATTTGCGCCGCCTCGCTCTCCGGACCGGACAGCAGCCATTCGTCCGGGCCGAGGCGCATTGCCGTCCACCCGGCCGCGGTCGTGTAGCGATTGATCGGCATGCCCAGCGCGAAGCCGGCGACCGTCTTGGCCCGCGCAAGGAGCGACAGGTCGATGCGCAACGAGAAGCGCGCGCGAGGCGCGAGCAAACGGATCACGACGGCGTTGTCCTGCGCATGCGAATCCAGCTCCGAACCTGTCTCGGCCAGCGGCGTGCGACGAGAGGGGCTCGAGATCGCCTCACGCATGGACGCGCTCTCCCTTGCGATCGACGAAAATGGGATTGCAAACCCGTACTTCGGCGAACCCCGTGGGCGTCGTCGCGTAGAGCCTTCGGCCGATCAGCGACCGGCCCGCGGCGATGAGAGCGAGTGCGATGGAACGGCCGCAATTGGGGCTCCAGTAGCTCGAGGTGACATGACCGAGCATGCGCATCGGAATCGGCTCCGCCGGGTCGGCGACGATCTGCGCGCCCTCCTCCAGGACACCCTGAGCGTCCTCGGTCATCAGGCCGACCAATTGTCTGCGCCCTGGCGAGACGAGATCCGGCCGCGCGAGCGAGCGGCACCCGACGAAGTCGGTCTTGGACCCGGCGATCAGGCCTGCGAGCCCCACGTCGTCGGGCGTGACGGTGCCATCGGTCTCCTGACCCACCACGATGAAACCTTTCTCTGCGCGCAGCACGTGCATGGACTCCGTGCCGTAGGGGGTGATGCCGAAGGCTTGCCCGCGCTCGATCACGGCCTCCCAGACCGGCTGGCCGTAGTCGGAGGGCACATTCAGCTCGTAGCCCAGCTCTCCCGTGAACGAGACGCGGAACAGCCGGCACGGCACACCGCAGACGGAACCGATGCGCAGCGACATGTGGGGAAACGCCTCCCTGCCGAGATCGATGCCGTCGACCAGGAGTGTCAGGATCTCGCGCGCTTTCGGCCCCTGCAGCGCGATCACCGCATACTGCTCGGTGATCGACGTCAGATAGACCTGGAGGTTGGGCCACTCCGTCTGCAGGTAATCCTCCATGTGCTGGAGGACGCGCGCCGCACCGCCTGTCGTCGTCGTCACGTGGAAGCGGTCGCGAGCGAGGCGGGCCACCACGCCATCGTCGAGGATGTAGCCGTCCTCCTTCAGCATCAGGCCGTAGCGGCAGCGGCCCGGCTCGAGGCGGGTGAAGGCGTTGGTATACAGGCGGTTCAGGAACTCGGCCGCATCCGGGCCCACGACCTCGATCTTGCCGAGCGTCGAGGCGTCGAAGATGCCGGCCCGCGTACGCACGGCCCTGCATTCGCGGGCGACGGCAGCGTCCATGTCCTCCCCCTGCAACGGGAAGCAACGGGCGCGCTTCCACAAGCCGACATCCTCGAAGGAGGCACCGGCGGCAACGGCCCAATCGTGGGTCGGCGTCGTGCGCGAGGGATCAAACAGTCTGCCTCGGTTCGGCCCGGCGAGCGCGGCAAAGGTGACGGGCGTATAGGGCAGTCGGAATGTCGTCGTGCCGATCTCCGCCATGGGCTTGCCGAGCGTTTCGGCCACGAGGCCCAAGGCATTCATGTTCGATGTCTTGCCCTGGTCCGTCGCCATGCCGGTGGTGGTGTAGCGCTTCACGTGCTCGATCGACTCGAAGCCTTCGCGCACGGCGAGCTCGATATCCTTGACCGTCACGTCGTTCTGCAAGTCGACGAAGGCGCGACCGCGTCCCTTCGCGCCGTCGGTCGGCAGCTGACGGAACGGCCGGAAGCCGGTCCTGGACGCGCTCGCGGTGAACCTGCGCCCTCTGGCCAGCCCCGCCGCGGCCGCACCGGCGTTCCAGCCTTCGCCTAGACACGCGGTGAGCTGATACGTCCCGCGGGCAGCGCCGGCGGACCGCTCGGCCTGCACGGAGGTGCCCGGTGCGAAGGCATCGATCGCGGCATCATAGCCGAGCTTGCCGCGCGACTGCGAGAAGAGGTGGACCGCCGGCGTCCATCCGCCGGAGAGGCCGACGCAATCGCATGGCAGAATTCGGCGGGCCCCGACCTTTCCCGAGTCGTCGACCGGAGCGACGATCAATCCGCTGACGCGTCCGCGTCCGCGCGAGCCGAGCACGGTGTGCCCGGCCAGCACCTCGCAGCCGGCAGCGCGCAACGCGGCGGCCTCCACGGCGCAATCGTTGTGCGGACGCGCGTCGACGACCGCGACATCGATCCCCACGGCCTTGAGATCCGCAGCAGCCGTGTAGGCGGATGCGCCCGAGGTGACAATCAGTGCGCGCTGTCCCGGCACGACTCCATAGCGGTTGACGAACACGCGCAGGCTCTCTGCCAGCATGATGCCCGGCCGATCGTTGCCGGCGAACACGAGCGGGCGCTCGTGGGAGCCCGTCGCCAGCACGACCTCACGCGCGCGCACCTGCCACAGGCGCTCGCGCGGCAGGTCGGGATGCGGGTCGGCAAGATGGTCGGTTACCCGCTGCACCAGGCCCACGTGGTTGTGGTTGTAATAGCCGAAGGCGGTCGTGCGCGGCAGCAGGGTGACGGTGCCGCGCGACGCGAGCCTAGCCAGCGTATCCTCGAGCCAAGCCCATGCCGACTTGCCGTCGATGGTGGAGGTCAGCTCGTGCAGCAGCGCGCCCCCCATCTCGGCCTGCTCGTCGGCAAGAATGACGCGCTTGCCGGCCTCCGACGCCGCGAGCGCCGCCGCCAGGCCCGCTGGACCGGCGCCGACGACCAGCACATCGCAGTGCGCGTGGGTGTGCTGATAGCGATCGGGGTCCGGAGTCGCCGGTGCGCGACCGAGACCTGCGGCGGCGCGAATGGCCGGCTCGTAGATCCTGTCCCAGAAGGAGCGGGGCCACATGAACGTCTTGTAGTAGAAGCCGGCAACGAACAGCGGCGACAACGCGCCGTTGACCGCGCCGACATCGAATTGAAGCGACGGCCAATGGTTCTGCGAACGCAGCGACAGGCCGTCGACCGCTTCGATGGCGGACGCGCTGTTGTTCGGATCGATCCGGCCGCCTCCGCGATCGACCGACAGCAGCGCATTCGGCTCCTCGCTTCCGTGGCTGAAGACCCCGCGCGGGCGGTGAAACTTGAACGACCGGGCGGCGAAGTGGATGCCGTTAGCGAGCAGTGCCGAGGCGACGGTATCGCCGGCAAACGCGTCCAGCTCCTTGCCGTTGAACCGCATCGCGATCGGTTTCGAGCGGTCGATGCGGCCGCCCCTGACGAGACGGTAGGTCTGCACCATCGTCTGCCCCGCTACGTCTTCGGTCGGTCGGGCCGGCTCTTGCCCATGGCATAGATGCCGATAACTTGGTCGCTCGCGGTATCGCGCAGCATGTTGAACCAGCGCTGGCAGCCGTGGGCGTGCAGCCAGCGCTCGGCATGCACACCCTTCGGGTTGGTGCGATAGAAAAGATAATCCGCCCAGGCTGTATCATCGACGTTGCCGGGTTGGGGCGGGCGAGCGATGTGCGCTTCGCCGCCGCACCGGAACTCGCTCTCCGGGCGCGCACCGCAGTAGGGGCAGGTGATGAGCAGCATGACTAGTGTCCTGATCGCGAAATTCGTCTCATTGTGCGGCAAGTTCGGAACGAATTTCGCGATCTGAAGGACACTAGCAAATCAACGAATCCAGTGTGGTTCAGATCGAGAAGTCCGCTCACGAACCCGGCCCAGCGCGATGCAGCGGACTTCTCGATCATCACACTGGCTCAATGCGCGACGGCTGCCGCCGCCGCCTCGTCGATGAGGCGGCCGGTGCGGAAGCGGTCGAGTGCGAAGGGGGCGTTGATTGGATGCGGTTCGCCCTTGGCGATGGTGTGCGCGAAGACGTGGCCGGAGCCAGGCGTTGCCTTGAACCCGCCTGTGCCCCAGCCGCAGTTGACGTAGAGGCCCGGGATCGGCGTGAGCCCGATGATGGGCGAGCGGTCGGGCGTGACATCGACGATGCCACCCCAGTTTCGCAGCATGCGCAGGCGCGAGAATTGCGGAAAGAGCTCGCAGATGGCCTCCAGCGTGTGCGTGGCGATGTGCATGCCGCCCTGCTGGCTGTAGGAGACGTACTGATCCGTGCCGGCGCCGATGACGAGCTCGCCCCTGTCCGACTGGCTGATGTAGGCGTGAATCGTGTTGGACATCACCACGCACGGGAACACGGGCTTGACGGGCTCCGACACGAGGGCTTGCAAGGGGAAGCTCTCGAGCGGCATGCGCAGGCCCGCTCTGGCCATGATCACACTGGTGTGGCCGGCCGCGACGACGCCCACGCGCGGCGTGCGGATCGGTCCCTTGGAGGTCTCCACGCCAGTGACCGAACCGTCGGGGCCGCGCATGAAGCCCAGCACCTCGCAGTTCTGGATGATGTCGACGCCCATGGCATCGGCGCCGCGCGCGTAGCCCCAGGCGACCGCATCGTGGCGCGCGACGCCGCCGCGGCGCTGCAGGGAGGCGCCGATCACGGGATAGCGCATGTGCGGCGATATGTTGAGCGGCGGACAGAACGCCTTGGCCTGCTCCGCGCTCAGCCACTCATTGTCGATGCCGTTCAATCTGTTGGCGTAGACGTGGCGCTTGAGGCTTTGCACGTCGTGCACGTTGTGCGCCAGCATCATCACCCCGCGCTGGGAGAACATCACGTTGTAGTTGAGCTCCCGCGAGAGCCCCTCCCACAGCCGCACGGCATGCTCGTAGATTGCGGCGCTCTCCTCGTAGAGGTAGTTGGAGCGGATGATCGTGGTATTGCGGCCGGTGTTGCCGCCGCCGATCCAGCCCTTCTCGAGCACGGCGATCTCGGTGAGGCCATGCTCCTTGGCGAGGTAGTAGGCTGTGGCCAGGCCGTGCCCGCCTCCGCCCACGATCACCGCGTCGTAGGCGGATTTCGGCTCGGGAGAGCGCCACTGGCGTTCCCAACCCTCGTGACCGATAAGAGCCTCGGCCAGGAGCGTGCGCAACGAGAAGCGATGCATCGACCACCCAAGATTGCTCCCCGCCAGGGGAGGTCGAGAGCTTACTCTCGAAAGGGTTGGAGGGTACCGCGATTCCAAGCCCCGTAGTACAGCTGCACTGGAGGCCGCACTGATGTCCCGCGCCAACAGAGTGTTGACATCGATAGAGACCGAGGACGGCGCGCGGTGCGTGGATATCTTCGTCCGCGCGGACGGCACGTTTGGCTTTGAAGAATACCGCCGCGATGTCGAAGACGGCCGCGGATGGTTCTTGGTCGGGCATTATTCTCGGGACATCCATGCCAGCCAGGACGCGGCCCTGGCAACCGCGCTGTTGAAAGTCGCGTGGCTCGCTGATGTCGTCGGCGCGGGCTGAGCACCAACCGCACGTTCACGGTGGGTCCTGAAAGCCCGCCGCCTCTACGCTTGCCTGCTGCTTACCAATTACTGAGAGACGAGCGCTGCGATGGCATTGCTGAACACGAAAGAGGGCTACGGGGCTCTGACGAAGCTCTTGCATTGGGCCGTCGTCGCATTGTTCGCTTTCCAGTTCGCTGCAGGGAATATCATGGTGCGCATCGGCCCGAACGAGACGACGCTCGGTCTAACCCAGGACGCCTTCTACAACTGGCACAAGTCGATCGGCCTGGTTGCCTTTCGGCCTGGTTGCCTTGACGGTCGCGGTGCTGCGTCTGCTTGCGCGCAGGGGTGGCCAACTGCCCGATTGGGCTCCTACGCTCAGCGCGTCGGAGCGCAAGTTCGTGCATCGGGCCGAGCAGGTGCTCTACGCCGCGATGTTCGTGATGCCGATCAGCGGCTATCTGTACGTCATGGCAGGCGGCTACGGCGTGAACCTCTTCGGCGCCGTGGAATTGAGCAATCCGATCGGCGAGCGCGAGTCATTGGCCATCGTTGCCAAGTGGACCCACATCCTGAGTGGCTATGCTCTACTGCTGGCGCTTGCCGGCCACGTTGGCCTCGTCCTCCGGCACCAGCTGATATTGAAGGATGGCCTGCTGCACCGGATGCTGCCGGGCAGGCGCGCCGACAGATGAGCGCCGGGTTCACTCGCCGGGTCCGCAATCCCACCTACTTGTCCAGCCAGACGTCCTCGAAGCGCCAGTTGTTGTAGATGCTGTTCTCGTGCAGCACGTACCCTTTGAGGTAGGCGTGCCAGCAGGTCCCGGAGCGGTTGTGGTAGATGATCGGGCGGGCCACGTCCTCGGCCAGCACGCGCTCGATCTCCCACACGATTGCTTTGCGCTTGTCGACGTCGGCCTGCTGCGACTGCTCGGCGAGCAGCTTGTCCACCAGTGGCGTGCAGTATTGCGTGTAGTTGGCTTCCGAGTTGCAGGCATAGGCACCCTTGAGCACGGCATCAGGATCGTCGATGCCGACGCCTGAGGTGTTGAGCGCGACGGTGTAGTCCTTTTTCGTCAGGCGATTGTGCCAGATGGAGGACTCGATCACCTCCAGCTCGGCGTCGAAATGAACCTTGTTGAGCTGATCGACGAAAATCACAGCCGGATCGCGATACGTAGCGAAGTCGCGTGTGGAGACCCTCAGCTTGAGTCGATTGGTTGGGCTGTAGCCGAGGCCCTGCATGATCTTGCGTGCGTCGGCCTGCTGCGCCGCCACGTCCGGGCTGTAGCTCGGTAGTTTCACGAGCATCTCGTGCGGCATCCCCCAAAGGCCCTCCGGTGGTGGCATCATGTTGCCGGCGATGCTGCTCTTTCCGCCCGAGACGATGTCGATGTAGGCCTGCCGGTCGAGCGCCAGGGCCATGGCGCGGCGCAGCTGCACGTTGTCGAACGGCGGCCGATCGCGATTGACCAGGACGTTGACCGGAACATTGGTCGGCACCAGGTGGCAGCTCGCCGTCGGAGCCTGGGCCATGACGTCCTTCATCAGCGGCACGGTTATGTCGGCCACGAAGGTCATATCGAACTCGCCGGCGACGAAGGCGAGGACGCGCGTCGAGCGGCTCGTGATGATGCGCCACTCGATGGCATCGAGATAGGGAAGGCCCTTTTTCCAGTAGTCTGGATTGCGCGCCAGCGTGATCGACGCGTGGCTCTTGAACTCGACGAACTTGAACGGGCCGGTTCCGATCGGCTTGGTTCGCATGTCACGGCCCGACACGTGGCAGGGGTAGACGGGCGATAATCCCGAAGCCAGCATCGGCAACAGCGATGGCTGCGGCTTCGTCAGGTGGAACGTCACCTCGTAGTCGCCGTTGAGCGTAACCTCTTTGAGGTTCTCGTACCAGATCGCGCGCGGATTGCGCCGCAGATACTCGGCGTCGGTGCCGTTGAGACGCTGCCAGGTGCACTGCACATCCTTGCCCGTGAATGGCTTGCCGTCGTGCCAATTGACTCCGGAGCGCAGCTTGAAGGTGAGCTTGGTTCCCGCGTCGTCCCAGGCCCAGCTCTCCGCCAGCTCCGGCACGATGGTGTCGAAGCCGCCGCGCGGCTTCATGGCATCGAACCTCACCAGATTGTTGAACACCGCCATGAACGGCATGTTGGTGGCGATCGTCGATTCCTCATGGATCGAGGCGCTCGGCGGTTGCGAGGTGTTGTAAATGCGCAGCGTGCCGCCGGACTTCTGGGCGGCCACAGGTGCAATGCCGCCAACGAGCAGCGCAAGGGATGCAGCGGTGCCGATCCGAACGACGGCCCGACCATGCAATCTCATCTTGGCCTCCCCCATCGGCTGCGTCGTGGGTTTGCGCATGCGAGCGCCGCGCCGGCCCATTCGATGTCGCGCGCCGAGCCCGAATTGCGGCTCTCCTACCCGCCCGCCCCGGCCCGCCACACCTTCAAGTCCTGCTCGGCCTGGCGCCGGGCTTCGATGATCCGCTGCACGGACTGCTCGACCTGCGCCAACTCGTGGCTCGCCATGACGTGCATGCTCAAGCGCGCGTGGTCGACTGGCACGGCCGGATACTCCACGAGATTGACGAACACCCCGCCCTCGGCGATGCGGTGCGATGCCAGGCTAGCCAGCCGATCGTTGCCGAAGGGCACGAGCACTGTCGGCGATGCGGTGCCGATGCAGGTGATTCCTTGCGCCGCGAAACCCTCGCGCAAGGCATTCACGCGCTCGAGCAGGTGCGCACGCAGCTCATCACCCTGCGGCGAGCGCACAATACG
>VBAB01000481.1:0-4333 GCA_005888525.1 Alphaproteobacteria bacterium | reverse complement strand
CGGCGAATGCGAGGCGAGAAACCCGCCGTTGGACGCGAAGGTCTTGGCAAAGCTTCCCATCACCAGATCGACCTTGCCCGCCAACCCCTGTACCGCGATCATGCCACCGCCGCCTGGCCCCATGGCTCCGAGGTCGTGCGCTACATCGACGAGGAGGGTCGCGCTGTTTTCGCTGCATGCGTCCTGGAAAGCCGCGAGATCGGGCGCGTCCGCCTCCATCGCGAACAGGCCCTCCGTGATCACCATGATGCCGTTGCGGGTATCCTTCGCCCGAATGGACTGCAGCCTGGCTTTCAGGTCCTCGACGTCGTTGTGGATGAAATGCTTGATCTGCGGAGTGGCGGATGCCGCGCCCTGCTGCAGGCACGCGTGGCACAAGTAGTCCATCACGATGTGGTCGCGCGGCCGGACGAAAGCCGCAATCGCGCCGTAGCCGGCCGCCCATCCCGTCGGATAGAGCGTGACGTGCTCCATCCCCAGCAGCGCGCCCAGATGCTGCTCCAGCTCCAGCGACAACCTCGTATTGCCGAGCAGGACCGCCGAGCCGGCGCTATGCGGACCGAACCGGCGCATGGCCTCGATCCCCGCCTCGGCAACGCTTGGATGCCCGCTGAGGCCCAGATAGTCCTGGGATGCGAAGTTGATGCCTTCGCGCGTGGCCGCGGTCATGTCCGAGACGGTGGTGTGCGGACCCGTCGGCTTCTCCAGGGCCCGCGAGTAGGGCCACAGGCCGAACTGGGCACGGCTTTGCACGAACTCGTTGAAACGCTCGGTGCGCTTGAGGAGGTCGGGCCCGGACGGGTTGCGGAAGTGCGCCATCGACTGATTGAGGATGCGCGCACGATCCTCAGGGCTCAAATTGGCGACTGAAGCTTCCACGGCGACCACCAGTTCATGTTGGGAGAGACACGCTCGAGGGCGATGTTGCCTCAGTCGACCCGACGTGGTCAAATCACGCGAGCATCGAACCATCAGCCCGGTCCATGGAGCTCGCGAAGGTGGCGACGGCAACCACGCAATTTCTTCCCTTCCTCGACCCAGCCGAGGAGAGCGCGCTGCTGGCTGCGGCCCCGGTGAAGTCGTTTGCCAGGGATCAGGTTGTTTTCGAGCAGAACGTATCGTTGCGCGCCATCTTCCTGGTCGACGACGGCTCCGTGCGGGTCGAGCGCCAGGACCGCGGTGCCATGATCCCGATCGCCGTCCTGGGTGCCGGCGAATTCTTCGGTGAGATGTCGTTCGTGGACGGCACGCCGACGAGCGCGCGTGTGATCGCCGACGAGCCCACGCGGCTCAGGGTCATCGATACGGCCACCGTCGACAGCCTGACCAAGGCGGACCCGGGCTTCGCTGCCCGCCTCTATCGCTCGATTGCCGCGATTCTCGCCGAGCGGCTGCGTTTGACGTCCATGCGGGCCTACGGCGATCAGTCCTGGGGATGATGCACCCGGCATCTGCGATGCACATCAGCGGGGGCGAAGCAGCCATCAACCGAGCGCGATGCCGACGTTGGAGAAGAAGGAGTCCGCGAGTGCTACCTGCGTCCTGAGCCTGTCGAAGGACGGCCGCACGCGCCTTGCCGTGGTTCGACCCTCGGAACAAGTCCGAGGACACGCAGGCTCACCACTAGGTCGGAGGAAACTCGGCGCGACAACGGCAGACATCGGCGTACAAGCCGAGAGAAAGACCAGGGAGGAAGTGCAATGTATCGTCGCATGCTTCTGATGGTAGCCGCCGCCGCGGCGCTCGCGGGTCTCCTGGCGCCGACCTTGGCTGCGGCCGACGACTTCCCAACGAAGCCCGTCACGTTGATCGTGCCGTTCCAGGCAGGCGTGAGCGCCGATCTCCTGTTGCGCGGCATCGCCGAGAGCGCCTCGACGCATCTGGGTCAGCCGGTGATCATCGACAACAAACCCGGCGGCAGCGCCACGCTGGGTCCGGCAACCATGGCGGGCACCGCCAAGCCGGACGGCTACACCATCGGGCAGATCGCCATCCCCGTCTTCCGTGTCCCCTACATGCAGAAGGCCACCTTCGATCCGGTCAAGGATTTCACCTACATCATACTCATGGGAGGCTACAATCTCGGTGCGGTCGTGAAAGCCGACGGTCCGTTCAAGAAGTGGCAGGACGTCATCGATTTCGCCAAGGCCAATCCAGGCAAGTTCACGTACACGACGATCGGCGCCGCTACCACCAATGCGATCGCCATGGAGCTGATGGCGCGCCAGTCGGGCGTTCAGTTCACCCACATCCCGAGCAAGGGGGGAGGAGAGTCGCTCGCCGCCATCCTCGGCGGCCACATCATGGCGATGGTGGAATCGCCGGTCTGGGGCTCGCTGGTCGACGCGGGTCAGTTGCGCCTGCTGATGATGCTCGGGAGCCAGCGCAGCAAGCGATGGCCCGACGTGCCGGTCCTCAAGGAGCTTGGATATTCCTACGAATTCGACTCACCCTTTGGGCTCGCCGGCCCCAAGGGCATGGACCCTGCAGTCGTCAAGAAGCTGCATGATGCGTTCAAGAAGGCCTATGACGACCCGAAAGTGGCAGAACTCTACGAGAAATACGACTATTCGCGGCGCTACATGAATACCGAAGACTATGCCGCCTTCGTGCCGAAGATGGCGGAAAACGAGAAGGCGGCGCTGGAGAAGCTCGGGCTGGCGAAGAAGGACTGACGGGTGCGGCGCGCACCAGCAAGAGCAACGGGAGAAAGTGCATGCGTCGTCGCGAGTTCTTGAGCCTGGCGGGAGCAACGCTGGTGGCCGGCGTCTCCACGAAGGCCGCCTCGCAGACGGTCAGCTGGCCGGAGCGGCCGGTGAAGCTCATCCTCCCCTACGCTCCGGGTGGCGCCACGGACCTGATCGGCCGGCCCTGGGCGGACAAGCTCTCCCAAGCCTTCGGCCAGCAGTTCGTCATCGAGAACCGCGGCGGGGCGAGCGGCATCATCGGCACCGAGGCAGCCGCCAGGCAACACCCGACGGCTACACGCTCCTGCTCACGCCCAACGCCCCGCTCAGCGTCCAGCCGACGCTGCGCAAGACGCCCTACGATCCGGTGAAAAACTTCACGCCCGTCGGCCGGGTCGGCGACCTGATCAGCGGTTTCGTCATCCATCCGGCCGTCGGGGTGAAGACGTTCAAGGAGATGGTGGACTACGCCAAAGCCAACCCCGGCAAGCTCGCCTACGGTTCGGCAGGCCTCGGCACGGCCTCGCACCTGCGGCTCGAGATGCTGAAGGTCAAGGCCGGCATCGACATCCTGCACGTGCCCTACCGCGGCAATGCGGACGCCTTGAACGACATCCTCGCCAACAACGTGCAGATGATGAACGAGATCAACCCCATGCCGCACGTCAAAGCCGGCAAGTTGATCCTGCTCGATATCAGCTATCCGGAGCGCCATCCGGATTTCCCCGGTGTGCCGACGCTGTTCGAGCTGGGCTATGGCGAGGCCTATGTACCGAGCTGGTACTCGATCTGGGCGCCCGCCGGCACGCCACGGGGGATCATCGACAAGCTCAACGTCAAGATGGTCGAGATCGCCAAGACGCCGGAGATGAAGGCCAGGCTGCTGGCGATCAACGTCGCGTGCCCCGTGCAAACACCGGAAGAGATGAGCCGGCAGCTGGTCGAGGACACCAAGCGCAACGCCGACCTTATCCGGCTCACCAACATCAAGATCGAGTGAGGCCGACATGGCCAAGGTGATATGGCAAGTCGAGGGCGCCGTCCGCCGCGTGCTCCTCGACCGACCCGACAAGCGCAACGCGCTCGACGCTGAGATGATCGGCGAGCTGCGGGCGGCCTTCACCGAGCCGCCGGGCGCGGGCGAGCGCGTGGCCGTGGTGCGTGCGGCCGGGCCCGTGTTCTGCGCGGGCCTCGACCTCAAGGAGCGCTCCGCGCGCCCCGCCGACGCCTCGCCCATCGAGGCCATGTTGCACGCAATCGAGGTCTATCCGCTTCCCGTCGTGGCCGTCGTCCAGGGCGATGCGATCGCCGGCGGCAACGAGCTGGCGCTGCATTGCGATCTCGTCGTCGCCAGCAAGACGGCCCGCTTCGGCATGTCGCTGGCCCAGATCGGGCTGGCGCCGAGCTGGTTCCTGGCCAAGAAATTGCTCGAGGTGGCGGGGCCCGTAACCACGCGCAGGATCCTGCTGCTCGGTGACCCGCTTCCAGCCGAGCGCCTCTTCGAGCTGGGTGTCATCTCGCACATCGCCGAGCCAGCCGATCTCGAGACCGTTGCGGCGGCCGTGATCCACCGGATCAGCGAGAATGCGCCGCTCTCGCTCAAGACCATGAAGGCGCTGATCGTGCGGGAGATGGCTTACCGCGAT
>VBAB01000480.1 GCA_005888525.1 Alphaproteobacteria bacterium | reverse complement strand
AGAACACGTCGCCCCTCCGGAGCGAGCCGCTCGCCTCGCCGAGGAGCCCCAGGCCCTTCTCCAGGGTCTTGCGGAAGCGAGTCTCCTCCAGCTTCAGCGTCTCGGTGATGAGCGCCTGTGCGCGCACCAGCTCGTGATAGGTCTCGCCCATCTGCTGCACCAGTGCGGGCACCAGCCGGTACATCAGCGGCTCCTTGGCGCCCAGCAGATGTGCGTGCCGCATGGCGCGGCGCATGATGCGGCGCAAGACGTAGCCGCGGCCCGCGTTGGATGGGAGCACGCCCTCGGCGATCAGAAAGCTCGTGGCGCGCAGATGATCGGCGATCACGCGATGGGACGCTTTGTTCTCACCCTTGGCGGGCACGCCGGTTGCCGCCTCCGACGCCGCGATCAGGGCCTTGAACAGATCGATGTCGTAGACGGACTGCACACCCTGCAGGATGGCCGTCATGCGCTCGAGGCCCATGCCGGTGTCGATCGATGGCCTGGGCAGATCGACGCGGTCGCCGGGCCCTCGCTGCTCGTATTGCATGAATACGAGGTTCCAGAACTCCAGAAAGCGGTCGCCGTCCTGGTCCGCGCTGCCTGGCGGCCCGCCCGCGACCTTGTCGCCCTGGTCGAGGAAGATCTCCGAGCAGGGCCCGCACGGCCCCGTCTCGCCCGCCGACCAGAAGTTGTCGGAGGTGGAGATGCGGATGATCTTGTCGTCGCCGAGACCCGTGACTTTCTTCCAGATGCGGTAGGCGTCCTCGTCGTCGTGGTAGATGGTGACGAGCAGGCGCTTGCGATCGAGTGCGAAGTCCTTGGTGACCAGCTCCCACGCCAGCGGGATCGCCAGCTCCTTGAAGTAGTCGCCGAAGGAGAAGTTGCCCAGCATCTCGAAAAAGGTGTGGTGCCGGTTCGTGTAGCCGACGTTGTCGAGGTCGTTGTGCTTGCCGCCGGCGCGCACACACTTCTGTGCAGTCACGGCCCTGGTATAGGAGCGCGTCTCCTGGCCGGTGAAGACGTTCTTGAACTGCACCATCCCCGCGCTCGTGAACATCAAGGTGGGATCGTTGCGCGGCACCAGCGGCGAGGACGCCACCACCGTGTGTCCGTTCTTGGCGAAGAAGTCCAGGAACGCCGTGCGGACCTGATTGACGCTGCTCATGATATTCTGCTCTCGTGCGCGCGATCGCGTGGCGCAACGGTCGACGGATTGGATTGGCCCGCAACTTCTAGCGATGCGGCTCGGGGCTGTCCACAAAGGGAGCCTAGACTGGTGTGCACGGGAGTGCGACGGGCCACTGATTTCCTTGACGATCTGGTCGGCGGGCCAGTGGATGTTGGCGATGCGCCCCAAGGAGGCCGTGGACATGGAGTTCACCGACGAGCAGATTCGGGCGCTGCTGCGCGATCCCGCGCGGCATCCGCCCAGTGCGCGACATTTGGGCTTCGAGCTGATCGACTTTTCCGTCGACGAGGGCTGGGCGGAGGTGGCGTTCACGCCGCGCCCCGAGTTCGCCAACCCGGCGGGCATGGTGCAGGGCGGTTTCGTATGCGCGATGTTGGACGACGCCATGGGCGTCACGGCCAGCATCTCGCAGCGCTTCGCGATCCTGGTGCCGACCTTGCAGATCTCGGTGAGCTACCTGCGGCCGACGCCCGTGTCACCCGTCATCGGCCGCGGCGAGGTGCTGCGCATGGGCGGCTCCACCGCGCACCTGCAGGGCAGCCTGCGCCTGCCGGATGGCACGCTCCTCGCCACCGCCTCGGCCTCCGCCGTGCTGCGGCCGTTCCCGAAGTAGGTCACCTGTCATCCCGGAATTCGCGCAAGCGAATATCCGGGACCCAGAGCCACAGGCTGCGTCGAATTCCCCGGCCCCTCGGTCCCGGCTCGCGGGCTGACGCCCTTGGCCGGGATGACAGCTTGCGCGAATTCCGGGATGACGGGTGAGCTACCGCCCCTCGCGCCACCAGGTCAGCGCCAACAGCGCCAGCAGCGCCGACAGCGCCAGGAAGCCGGTGAACATCGGGATCAGCTTGACGCCGCGGGTAACGAAGGCCTCGCGGTCCTTGAGGCCCAGCCAGTTCGAGCCGGCAAGCACGCGGGCGTTCGCCAGCATGGAAATGCGGGGCAGGTCGACGCCCGAGGAGCCGACGCTCGCGAGCAAGCCGCCCCCGCGCGTCCAGAACGTGCCGCCGCCGGTGGCCTCGACCAGGGGCTTGAGCTTCTCGTCGGTCGCCGTCACCTCGCTCATCTCGCGAGCGTCCTCGATGCCGGCGTTGGCCACGGCATGCAACGTGCCGGTCGGCGCTTGCGTCTGCAGCTTGTAGAGCCCGGGCACCTTCACGTCGACGGTGGAGCGCCACAAACCGGAGCCGGCCTTCTCCAGCATCACCTCGGAGCTCTCGCCGCCGGGCGCGGAGACCTGCACGGGCGGCACGCCCTCCTCCATGGAGCGGCGCTCGATGGTGAGCTTGAAGCCCTTGGCGGACCCGATCAGGCGCTCCTCCTCGAGGTCCGGCTCCTTCATGAGCCAGTGGGCGAGGCGGCGCAGCAGGTCGGTGTGCGGGCCGCCGCCATCATAGCCGCGCGCCCACAGCCAGGCGTGATCGGAGAGCAGCAGCGCCACGCGCCCGGTGCCCTTACGGTCGAGGACCAGGAGCGGACGGTCCTCTGCGCCGCTCATGATGGTGCGGCCGCGGCCGGCCGACACGTCGACCTGGCGGAACCAGCGGCCCCAGGTCGGCTCCTTGCCAGGCTCGCTGCTTTCCGAGCCTGGCAGCCCGCGCGTCACCGGGTGCTTGGCCCCGTCGAGGGAGAGCCTCGCCTTGAAGGGCCGCTCCAGCACGCGCCCGGTGGGCGTTGCCGGCAGCACCACAGACAACGGCGTGCGCGACAGGCTCATGGGGCCGGCATAGTCGTCGCCGGCGGCAACCAGCAAAGCGCCGCCCTGCTCCACGTAGCGGGCGATGTTCTCGTAGTAGAGCAGCTGCAGGATGTCGCGGTGCTGGTAGCGGTCGAAGATGATGAGGTCGAAGTCCTTGATCTTCTCGGAGAACAGCTCGCGGGTCGGGAAGGCGATGAGCGAGAGCTGGTGGATCGGCGTGCCGTCCTGCTTCTGCGGGGGGCGCAGAATTGTAAAATGTACCAGGTCGACGGCGGCGTCCGATTTCAAGAGATTGCGCCACACGCGCTCGCCGGCGTGCGGCTCGCCGGAGACTAGCAGCACGCGCAAGTTCTCGCGCACGCCCTCGGCCACCACCACCACGCGGTTGTTGGCGGGGGTCAGCTCGCCCGGTGCCGTCTCGAGCTCGATCTCGACGATGTTCTGGCCGGCGTGCGGGAAGTGCATCTGGATCGGCACGGTGCGGCCGATCTGCGTCGAGCGCGTCTCGTCGGGCCGGCCCTCCCGCCGGATCTTGAGCGTCACGCGCTCGCCGGCGCGGCCGCGGCGCCCCGTCTCCACGACGCGCGCCTCGATATCGCGCGTGGAGCCGACGATGCCGTAACGGGGTGCCTTGAGCACCTCGATGCGGCGGTCGAACTCGTCGGGCTGCCCGGTAAGCAGCGCGTGCACCGGCGCATCGAAGCCCAGCGTCTGCGCCGACTTGGGCACGTCGTGCACCTGGCCGTCGGTGATCATGATGACGCCGGCCAGCCGGTCGGGCGGGGTGTTGGCGAGCGCGCTGTTGAGATCGGCGAACAGGTTGGTGCCGGACGCGGTCTCGCCGGTGGGCCGTGACGAGGTGACCCAGCGCACCTGCAGGTTACCGCCGAGAGCCGCAAGCTTGGCTTCCAGATCGCGCCGGATCGCCGCCGTCTGCTCGGGCCGGCCGGCGATCGACTGGCTGAGGCTCTCGTCGACGACGACGATGGCGATGTTGGAGAGGCTCTCGCGCTCCTCCTGCCGCAGCGTGGGATTGGAGAGGGCGAGCAGCAGCGCGGCCAGCGACAGGGCTCGCAGCAGGGCGCCGCGGCTGCGGCGGAACAGCAGCAGGACCACCAGAACAGCCGCCAGAACCACGCCCGCCCAGAACAGGGGCGCCGGCACCATCGGCGAGAAATCGATCGACCAGCTGCTCATTGGCTACCTCCCCCTCTCCCCGCACTTCCGCGGGGAGAGGGTCGGGGTGAGGGGCAGACGTTTGCTCCGGCGCTTGTGGCCGCCCCTCACCCTAACCCTCTCCCCATGCCGGAAAAGGCATGGGGAGAGGGAACCTGCGCGCCGCAGTGACATCATTGCCCCAGCCTTTCGAGCAGGGCCGGCACGTGCACCTGGTCGGCCTTGTAGTTGCCGGTCAGCGCGTACATGACGATGTTGACGCCGGTGCGGAAGGCCATCTCGCGCTGGCGCTCGCCGCCGGGCATCACCGGATAGAGCGGCTGGTTGCGATCGTCGCGCGCCCAGGCGGCGGCGAAATCGTTGGATGTGATCAGGATCGAGCTTACCCCGTCGACGCGGCGGGCCTGCCGGCCTTGATCGCTGTCGCGGGGAGCCTCGGCCTCCACCCAGAGCTGCCCGCCGTCCCAGCGGCCCGGGAAGGAGCGCAGCAGGTAGAACGACTTGGTCAGCACGTGATGCTCCGGGACGGGCTCCAGCCGCGGAATGTCGAGGTTGCCGAGCAGGCGCTGCAGCGGCGTGCCGCCGTCGCCGCGGAAGGAGAAGCCGGTGGGCATGCCGGCGCCGAAATCCTTGGTGTCGAAGATGATCATGCCGCCCTGCTTCATGTAGGCGTCGATCTTGGTGAGCGTCGCCTCGGGCAGCGGCCGCGCGTTGGCCAGCACCGGCCAGTACAGCATCGGGAAGAAGGCGATCTCGTCGTTGAGGATGTTGACGGCGAACGGCTCCCCCGGCTCCACGGCCGTGCGCTCGATCAGGAACTTGCCGAGCCCGACGAGGCCCTGCCGGCTCGCTTCGTCCGTTGCACCGTCGCCAGAGAGCACGTAGCCGAACGTCACCTTGGCGGTAGCCTGGATAGTGCGGGCGTCCTCGGCGCGGGGTCGCGACGCCGTGCCCTGCGCGTTGGCCGGGCTGGCGAGGGCGAGCAGCGCCGCCGTGGCAATGGCCAGGGCAGCGAGCGCGGCAGTGCTTGCGCGTGCAGCACGGTGGCCGAACACCAACCCGCCCGCCTGAAGCAGCAGCACCGCGACGATGTCGGCAAACAGCAGAGCCAGCGCGATCGTCAGGAGCTGCGGCTTGATCGGCTGGGCAGTATCGCCCTCGTAGACGCGGCGCTCGACGCCCATCGGCATGGCCGGCAGCGGCTTGAGCAGGCTCTTGGGCGTCATCAGATTGAGCGCGCGCGGCGCGCCGGAGGGCCCATAGTAGCCGGGCGGGTTCTCGGCGCTCGGCCGCGCATCGACGATCTTGGCCGCGGCGATGGCCTGCGTCGTGGGCGGCGGGTTCTTGAGGAGACCGAAGCCGTCGAGGACCTGCAGGGGTGCCAGCACCTCGGCGGCAGCCGGTGCGTCCGATGTGGCGCCCTTGC
>VBAB01000479.1 GCA_005888525.1 Alphaproteobacteria bacterium | reverse complement strand
AGCCCCGCCGGATCTGCCAGCACCTGTTTGTTGACCAGCACTTCCGCCGGCGCCGTCAGTCCCGCGAACAGGCTGTCGTCGCTGAAGGGTGCGAGTGGCTGTGGCGTCGCCCAGGACAGCGCGCCGCCCAGCGTCCGCCCACCGAGCCGCAGCGGCACGGGCAGCAGGTCATCACCGCCCTTCTCCAGCCTGGGGCCGGCGAAGCGAACGAGAATGCCGCCCTTCTTCACCCACTGCTCGACCCGCTCCTTGATGTCGTGCGGCATGGTGCCGATGTCGGCCAGCATCATCGCCGAGACATTGCGCTTGATGAGGCTGTCGATCACGGTCGAGAGATTGGAATCGTCGCTCTTGGCG
>VBAB01000979.1 GCA_005888525.1 Alphaproteobacteria bacterium | reverse complement strand
AGGAACATCTTTGCATCTTTCTTCACCTCGATCGAACCGCCGCCCCAGGGCCACAAGCCGGCGATGGCACGGACCAACGTGCTCTTGCCCGACCCCGACTCGCCCGCAATGAGCACTCGCTCGCCGGCCTCGATCGCGACATCGGTATCGCCAACGACGGCCGTTCCGTCGTTCAGCCGCACCGACAGGTCCTGGAGGTGGAGTGCCGGGCCGTCACCTTCCCGGTTCATGGCGATGCGGCCGACGCCTTCACCCTGCTCGGCTTCTTCGAGCGCATCAAGGGCGACCATCAGCGAGGCAGCGCGCCGGGCGGAGGCGGTCCAGTCGGCCATCTTGGGATAGTTGTCGACCAGCCAGTTGAAGGCGCCTTGCACGATGGTGAAGGCAGACGCGGCCTGCATCACCTCGCCCAGAGACATGGAGCCATCGAGGAACTTCGGTGCGCAAAGAATGATCGGCAGTACCGGTGCGATATAGCTCGAGGTCTGCGACACAACAGTGGTCTTCATGTTCTGGACGGCGATCGCGCGCCAGGCGGAAATCACCTTCCGGAAGGAGCGGTCCAGACCGGCGCGCTCTTCCTCCTCACCTCGGATCAGGGCAATGCTCTCGCCGTTGTCGCGGAGCCGCGTAATTGCGTAACGATATTCCGCCTCCGTCTGGTTTTTGTTTTCGGAGACCTGCACGAATTTGCTGCCGATCAGCACCATGGAGCCGCTGGCGGTCAGCGCGTATATCAGCGCGGCGATCACGAGGAACCCGGGAATGTGCAGCTGAACGCCGGCTAGTTCGACATCCAATGGGCCGCCGATGGTCCATAGGACGGCGATGAATGTCGCAGCGGATAGGAGTGCCTGCGTAATGCCGCTAATGAAGTCCACCGGTGACTCCGTGGCGATACGCACGTCATCGGCAATGCGGTATTCGGGATTGGCATGGTCTCCACGCACGAGATTGAGCTGGTAGTAGCGTCCATGCGCGAGCCAGCGCTCGACAAGCTGGTCGTTCAACCAAGCTCGCCAGCTGCGGCAAGACGCCGAAGGCGACGCTGACAATGAGGATGACGAAATAGATGATGGAGAGTCTGACTACCGCGTCCGCGTTGCGGTTCTGCAGACTGTCGAACATTTCCCGGTTCCAGGTGTTCATTGCGTAGGCTGCGCCCACCAGCAATACGATGATGCACAGAAGGCCCGCCGACAGGCGCCAAGCGGCAGCGCCACACCCCCTTGTCCAAAACAACGCTGCGGTTCGCCAGAACCGCCTGAGCAGATTGCGCTGCCGAGTGCGTTCCTCCGTCGCTGCTGGCTCCTTGGAGCCGTCGCGCAACCGGAACTTGCCCCACACCAATCGGGGGATGTTTCGCATCTGAGCTTTCCTAAGATGATCGCAGGTTTTGCGGACGAAGCTCGTATGGGTTGAGCCAGTGCTCGCCGGGCAAAAGCTGCTGATGGTGACGGCGCAATCGGCGCGCCCGGCGCCGACAACGGCACCGCTTACGTTTGCAGAAACGTCCTGGAATTGCATTCGTTCCCGTGCGTGGCTGGGTCAGGTGCGCGCGGGCCTCGGCGACAACGCAAATACCCGATAACCAGGTCTGTCGAGCGGATGGGCCCGAGGGGCTCCCCTTGGTTCTGCTAGCCCGCCCGCCTCACTGCGCAATGTTGCTTCTCCCTCTTCCGCAATTGGCTCCTTGTCGGCGCGAGACGCCGCTCTAGCAGCCGCAGGACAGCGCGCTCTTCCTCGGGCAGACCTGATTTGCGATTCCCCTTACGCGCGTTGGTCTGCACCTTCGGCAGCGCGCCCTCCAGGTAGCAGGTGACGACTTCGGGGTGCACGTAGCAGGTGCGGCAAATGGTGGGCGTGTTGCCGAGCCTTGTCCCCACTGCCTCGAAGGCGCGCCGGAGGTTCATTTTCGATTGGGTCTTGTTCTTGAAGGGACCGATTGCACCCAGCGCCAGCACGGCAAGAACGGTCCCGGCCCATGTGCGGAAATCCTTGGCAGATACGTCGGGCCCGGCGATCTCGCGCAGATAGGCGTTGACGTCATCGGAGTCGATCGAGCGCACGACGCCGTCATCGTCCAGATACTGAAAGAGGTGCTGGCCCGGCAGTTCCTGGATCGAGCGCACCACGCGGGCGATGCGCCGATCGCGTACGTTGAGCCGCCAAGTCCTGCCGCTCTTACCTTTGAAATGGAAGCGCAGCTCCGTGCCGTTGACCTCCAGGTGCCGCGTCCGCAGTGTCGTCAAACCGTAGCTGCCGTTCTCCTTGGCGTACTCGCCGTTGCCAACGCGAATGAGCGTGCGATCGAGCAGACTGACGACGGTTGCGAGCACCTTTTCCCGCGGCATGCCGCGCTTGTTCATATTCTCGGCGACGCTCTCGCGGATGCGCGGCAGTGTGCGGGCGAACTCGAGGATGCGCTCGTACTTGTTGCGGTCGCGAACCTCGCGCCAATCGGCATGGTAGCGATACTGCTTGCGCCCACGGTCATCGCGCCCGGTCGCTTGGATGTGTCCCTGGGCATCGGGGCATATCCACACATCCCTCCAGGCTGGAGGCACCGCGAGAGCACGGATGCGTCTCAGGACGCTTGGGTTGGAAATCGGCTTGCCGTTCAGGCCGATGTAACTGTAACCCGTGCCTGCCGGCTTGCGGCGGATACCGCGCTCGGCGTCCGAAACGTAAACCAAACCCGCTGCGCGCGCATGCGCCCGCTCTGTATCCGGCGGGCTCGACTGCTGGACCATGCAGCGAGAACGCCGATGTTGCTCCCGTGTTCCGCCCGCGCAGTTGCGGAAGCTTGCGTGGGTCCCCGCCTTCGCGTCGCTTTCGTGGCGGAGGCGCATCTTCGTGCTGGAAGCGCGTCTTCGACACGACACGACGCGGGGTTGACGTTGTGTGCACCGATCGGTTTAGCCGGCGCCG
>VBAB01000478.1:3066-13639 GCA_005888525.1 Alphaproteobacteria bacterium | reverse complement strand
GCCGCCATCCCATTTGGACGAGCAGAGCGGCAAAAATCGCGATCATCACGAGCTGTCCAACGCTCGTTCCGGAGATGACGGAGGCGTTCACAAAGCCCGTTCGGGCAGGAAACGCGTGCGTCACGATCACGCCAACCGGCGTAAGGGAGGCCAAGCCGCTGCCGATGGCGAATACCACGCCATAGAAGAGCAAGGCGTGCCAGGGTTGCGCGACCAGGCTCATGAGCCCAATTCCAAGCGCGCTTATGAGCACACCCGTGTTCAACAGCAGGCGCGGGCTCATGCGGTCGGCGAGATAACCGGCAAGGTAGGTGGCGAATGCCGAAACAACCAGAAAGGCGCCGACAGCGAGTCCAAGCTCACCCCTGTCCCAGCCGAACTCGGTCACCATCGGCTTGAAAGTGAGGCCAATCGCATAGCGGGCGCCGCCGCCAACGAAGAGGACAAGAAAGCCGGCGGCGAAGATGATTCTCGGATGCATCGCGGTGTGCCTCAGGCGGATGTCTCGAGCGTTAGCACGTAAGAGCACCACCGCCACTACGCCGCCGAACGCAGACACGAAGGCGGTAGAATCGGCGGCAAAAGCCTTGGCGAGCGAGGCTGATCGCGCGATGTTTGCCTACGATGATCGCATGTCGACGTAACCAGATCAGCGGTGTGCGAACCAATACTTGATGCCTACCACGAGTTCGGACTTCTCGACAGATAGTCGGGATCGCTGACAGCTATCGTCACAGTCCGCGCGGCGGTCTGCAGCAACAAACGGAGAAGACGACATGAGGGGGCGCAGAAGCCTGGTCGGCCTGATCGGCGCCAACATCATGAGCTCGCTGTCGGCCGGCACTCGCGTACTGACGCGTGGGGGGATGTGCGTGCACCAGGCGGCCGAGACGTTCCGCCTGTTCACGGGCGTGCACCCCGATGTCGAGCGCATGCATCGCACGTTCGCGGCAGCCCTTGCGGAACGCGACGCCGCGCAGGCGTCGGCCACCTGAACGGGCAGGCAACGGAACCGATCCGCGCGTGAATCTGGCATTGGGTCGCGCCGCTGCGCGGTGAGACATGCACGAAGTTCGCGGCGCAAAGGTTCGCCCGTTCGCTTCCATGCTCAAGGTGCCGTAATGTGGGCAGCCGAACAGCAGGAGGCTGCCGCATGACCGCGGCCGTGAAGATCCTCGTAGTGGACGACGAGCCGCCCATCCGCAAGCTGCTGCGGATGGGGCTCGCCGCGCACGGCTATGAGGTTCTCGAGGCTATGAACGGCAAGAGCGCGCTCGAGCTGCTGGACAAGAAGCCCGACCTGGTCATCCTCGACCTCGGCCTGCCGGATATCGAAGGCCTGGAGCTGCTGCGAAGGATACGCCACGCCCAGGAGAGCCTGCCCGTCGTCGTGCTCTCGAGCCGCGGCGACGAGGCCGGCAAAGTTGCCGCCCTCGATCTGGGGGCCGATGATTACGTGACGAAGCCGTTCGGTATGGACGAGCTGCTTGCGCGCATGCGAGCGGCGCTGCGCCACCAGCTGCAGGTGCACGGCGAACGCCCGGTGTTCCACGTGGGCGCTTTGAGCGTCGACCTCGTGCGTCGGATCGTCAGAATGGACGACAAGCAGGTCAAGCTGTCGCCCAAGGAGTACGACCTCCTGCGCCTGCTCGTGCAGCACGCCGGCAAAGTGCTCACCCACAAATTCCTGTTGCACGCGCTCTGGGACGAGCCCACCGATACGCAATATCTACGCGTCTACGTGCGCCAGCTGCGGCGCAAGATCGAGACCGACCCCGAGCGCCCGCACTATCTCTTGACCGAGACCGGCATCGGCTACCGGCTGCGGGCGCCGGACTAGCGCAGGATCGTTCCTGATGGAAGCACTGGGGCTTCCATTGGGGAACGTGAATCTCGCTCTAAAGAAGCAGAGCAGGACCCACGCTTCCGCCCCACGTCATATTGGGATTCCATCTGAAGCGATCCGACTCTAGCGCGGCCAGGTGGGTGAGCCGTTCGCGATTGGCTCGAATCAGCGACGCGCGCGCTGGCCGAACAGGACGGCCTGCGCGTCCTTATCGGTCGCCAGGTTGTAGTTGGCCCTCAGCTCCTCGCCGACTTTCACGGCCTTGGCGACTGCTGGGCGGTCGTGCATGCGCTGGAACCACTTCTCCAGGCTAGGGAACTCGGCCAGGTCCTGGCCCTGGTTCTTGTAGGGCCGCACCCAGGGATAGCTCGCCATGTCGGCGATCGAATAGTCGCCGGCGAGATATTGCCGGTCCTTCAGCCGTGTATCCATGACGCCGTAGAGCCGGTGAACCTCGTTCGTATAGCGGTCGATGGCGTATGGGATCTTCTCTTGCGCGTAGTTGCGGAAGTGGTGCGCCTGGCCGCAGTTGGGGCCGAGGTTGGCCATCTGCCAAAACAGCCATTGCTCGACCTCCACGCACGCCCGCTCCTCGGCCGGATAGAACTTGCCGACCTTGCGGCCGAGGTACTGCAGGATGGCGCCCGATTCGGAGATCGAGATGGGCTTCCCGCCCGGGCCGTCGGGATCGACGATGGCCGGCATGCGGTTATTGGGGGATAGGGCCAGGAATTCCGGCTTGAACTGATCGCCCTTGCCGATGTTGACGGGCTTGATCTCGTAAGGCAGCCCGCATTCCTCGAGCATGATCGTAATCTTGTGCCCGTTGGGCGTGGGCCAGTAATGCAGCTCGATCGGCTTTTGGGCCATAGGATGTTCCTCGACGAAATTTCAGCGCCCACGTCATGCCCGCGAAGGCGGCATCCACGCCAAGACGATCGGGTCCGCCCTCGGAAATGGCTCTTGGCGATCGCTTCCGATGCTGTCTTGTAGCGATGATCCAGTTCCGCGCTGGAAAGGTGCGAATTGATGGCCGTCATGATCGCGCCCCCTTTGGCGAATCATGACGCCTCCATCTAACCGCTTCGAGTCCTTCTGTGAACCCGGCACATATCGTGAATCAATCAGCCGGGGTCGGTCGGAGTTCGAAATGCGGCGTGAGGCTGCTGTTCGGAAAAATGCTTAGCTGTGCTTTGCGCGACGCATATAGGATTTTCCGGTCGATAGCGATAGGGTAGCTGTCTTTGCGGTTGGGAGTGCTGATGGGGCGGCCCGGTGCTCAAGACGGTGGTGGCCTTGGCATTGGTGTGGGCGCTAGCCGGCTGCGGCGGCCCTCAGCTGTCTAGTCTTAAGACCCAAGCGCTGCTCGACGGCAAGGTTCAGACCGGCATGAGCCGGCTTGATGTCGAGAAAAGTCTGGGCTTTCCTCAGAAGATAGAGAGTGTCGGGGCGACGACGTTCTACTTCTATGTGCCAAGCTGGTACTACCCTTCCTATCTGTTCAGTTCGCAGAACCCGGTCGCATTCGTAAACGAGAGAGTGGTAGGATTTGGGCAGGCCTACTACGAGGCCGTAGTGGCCGGCTCCGACAAGCTGGCAACTAAAAACTGAGACACTACCCCGCCAGTTGCCGGGTTGACGTTTTCCGGCTTCGATGGTTAGTCCGGCCAACCGACGCGGACGGGACGAATACCGGGCATGGGGCGAGAGGAGCTGGCGACGACGTATGCGCTGCTGCGACGCCTAGCGCGCGAATATGGGCGCGCCTATCTCCCTTCCTACCTTGTCGCTTTCTTCTTCATGGCCGTGGTTGCAGCTTGTACGTCGCTCACGGCCTGGGTGATGCGCGACGTCATCAACCGAATCTTCGTCGACCAAAGCAGACAGGCGCTGATTCATGTTCCAATGGCCATAGTGGCCATTTTTGCTGCAAAGGGGCTCGCGTCCTATTTTCAAGAAGCCACCCTCGACCGTATTGGCAACGGAGAGAAGCAACACATATTTGCCATGACCATGCCCGACCCCTTTCCATGACAGGCGGCCACGGCTCGTGGCTTTGCTTCGCGCAAGAACTTCTGTCGACGTGCCGGCTTAGATTTTGCAATCATGCTACCTCAAGCTAACGTGCAGCCCTCGATCATACTCCTGGAGCCCTACCTCCATGCCTTGAGTGGTCATCAGTACCATTCGGCATTGGAGATTGCGCGCGCCGTGTCGCCCATCGCACCGATATTGGTCGTATCGAGATCCGTGGCGGATCTCCAGTTTCCTCCCGAGCTGCGGGTGCTCTCCTTGTTCCGCAGCAACGTGAACGAATTCTACAATGTCGGTCCGTTGCCGCCATCTGGATTGCGCAGGAATTTGTACAAGCTCGTCAAATCCGTCAACCGCAGAGTCCGCGACGCACAAGTCCTCGCCCGCGACAATTTTCAAATCGAGTTCACCGAATGGCCGGAAATGAGCGACGTGGTCCGCAAGAGCGGTTGTGCCGACGCCGATCACGTAGTCATTCCAACCGCGATACCAAGCCTCATCGTCGAGTTGCAGGCAGCGTTGCGGAGATCCGGTGCGCATCCTGGTCCGCACATCCACGCGCGGTTCATGGTCGGCGATGGCGTGAAACTGGAGCAGCCGCTGCGGCGGTTCTTCGGTCGCATGAAGGCCGAGCCACGGCATTTCGACAAGCTTCACATCTACGTCGAGACGCCCGCCATGCAGCGCCATATGCTGCGGGAGCATGGAGTGTGCGCCGACCTGTTTCCCTACATCTTGAATCCGCCGGTCGTGTCCCCCCGGGTAGCCGCTGTTCCCGGCGACCCCGTCATGTTTGCATTGCTCGGAGCGCCGAGAGCCGAGAAAGGAATCGGCCGGATCATCGAGATCATGCAGCATCTTGCCGGAGAACCCGACTTCCGCACCGGCGACATCGTTCTGGTCGTCCAGCTGGACCACAAGACCACGCGGCAGAGGGCTACCTCGCAACCCATCATTGCTTGTGCCGAGAAGCTCGGCATTGCATTGCAGGCGGTTCCGACGGGGATTTCCAGCGAACAGTACGACGCCATGTTGACACGCGCCGATTGCCTGCTCCTTCCCTATAGCGGCCCACGCTATCGGCTCAGCGGATCGGGTATCGTGTATGAAGCCCTGGCGCGAGGGATACCCTTTATCTGCTCGGCCGGATTGGCATTTTCCGACTACGCTCACGGCGGCATGATCGAGGTAGACAGCGACGCGGCATTTGCCAAAGCCATGCGCAGGTTTGCGGCCGACCCTCACCCCTTCCGTGCGGCCGCGACGGCGGCGGCGCAGAGGTATCTCGATGCCCAGCGGTCGGGAGCATTCCTGACGCGCGTGCGGAGCGTGCGAGCGGCCAGGGAAGCAGGCTGACCCCCTGCAGAGTCTCAGAGCGAGGTCAACGTTCCTGGATGGAAGCCAAGTGCTTCCATCAGGAACGATCCCGGCCTAGTCGGACAGTACCGCACCCGTTGGTCGTGCGAGCCGGTATAAGACGTAATGTGCAACGGGCTCGCCGCCATATGTGCGTCGGAGGTGTGCCAGCTCCACCACTTCGCTGAAGCGCGCCCGCAGCGTGGCGAGGAAGGGGCGGCGCTCGAGCTCGACGTAGAGACCCTGGCAGCCGAACAGCGACGCATCGATACGCGGCAGATGCGCGTAGCGAATGCGCTCGGTCAGCTGCAGGACGGGTATGGCCGGCGGAAGGTTGTAAGCGAGTTGCGCCGCGGTCGCATAACTCGCGGTGGCGATCCAGCAGGCGCCGCTGGATTGTTTCAGGCGCTCGACCTCGCCCACAAAAGTCGACCAGCCCCGCATTTGCGAGGTCGGGTCCTGCGTCTCCGGCAAGACCACGAGCGGGCGAACGGCATGCCAATAAAGGAGCGCCGACAGGCAAAATCCTGCGGCAGCTGCCCACTCGGTCAGGCGACTTGCATGACGATCGCCGTTGCGTGGCCTTCCACGTCCTACGTGCTCCACCGCCAAAGCCGCGCAGATCGCGAGAAGGGGATAGAGCGGGGCCATCCAGTTGGGTTGAACCCGGCTGTGCAGGGCGTGCAGCAGGAAGTAGGTCGCCAAAGGCAGGATGCCTGCAGCAAGTAACAGTCGCGCTGGGTCGATGGCCGTCAGCAGGGCGCGCGTGACGCGATGGCAACCGGCAAGTGCAAGGATGGCAATGATGGGACTAGCCAAGGCCAGGTAGGCGCCTACGACCTCGACCAGGTACTTGAGCGTAATACCCTCGCCCTTGACGACGCGCCCGAACTGCCTGGCGAATGACGCCCATTCGTGCGTCGAGTTCCAGATGACGACCGGCATCGCCACCACAGCTGCCAGGCGAAGAACCAGCGCCGGTTTGCCGGATGCAGGCTGAGCCACAGGACGATGCCGGCGCCGACAAACAGATTGGTATATTTGGAAAGTAGGCCCAGTCCGGCGCAGAGACCGACGACGAGCCACCAGTTGGCATTGCCCGATTCATGCAGCTCGGCCAGTGCCCAGAACGACAGACCCCAGAACAAGACCGATGGCGTGTCGGGTGTGATGACAACGCCGCCCACCGCGAGCAACGGCATTGCCAATGCGAACCAAACCGCCCGCTCGGCCACCACCTCGCCGAACAAGATGTGCGCGAACCGCCAGAGCGCAAGGAAGCCGACGAGGGGGGCCAGTACGGCGCAGAGCCTGATTCCGAACGGGTTGTCTCCGGCGACAAACCGCCCGGCGGCGATCATCCATGCGGCCATGGGCGGATGATCGACATACGACATGGCGGGCACTGATGCCAGGAGCCGGTAGTAGGCCTCGTCATCCGTGAGGCCCGCCATTCCTGCCACGACGGCGCGCACGACCGTCGTGATGCCGATCGCGGCGAGCAGCACGATCGCGGGCACGCCCGGGAAAGCCGCCTTACCCGCTGCGGTCATGCATCAAACGCCCTTGCCGACTCAGCGACAACGGCGCCGGAAAAATGCTGCGGACGCTTGCGCGAGCGATCGAAATTCTTCGCCGATTTGGGCGCCATGCCGCGTTGCACGCAGCGGCGTTCGTCAGCAGCCTTGATCGGATGATCAATAGTCTGCATAGCTCTTCTCTTCGGGGATTGGGCTGTTCAACATCGCGTTGATCTGGCGCTTGACCGCCGCCCGCCGGTCATTCGTGCGGTAGACCGAACGTGCAAGCTCGATGAATCGGGCGCCAAAGGACTTTGCCCTCTCCTCGGCGCGGATGTTGTCCTCGATATCCCACAACTCCCGATTGATACGCTTCAGCGTGGAGGTCAGCTCACGCAATGGCTCGGTCTCGACAATGGTGGCCTGATAGGCCGATATCAAAAGGCTGTATTCGCGCTTCACGTTTGCACGTTTGCCTTCGTCCTTGATCAGCTCCAGCTTGATTTCGAGGATCGTCAGCTTGTCGATCAGCTCGGCTGGCGATATTTCGACAAGTATGTTCATCCGCGTGCCTCTTCACAGACTGGCTCTTTATCGACTATGCGTTGGCGGGTTGGCCATATTTGCAGCGAGACGGTCGAGGCGGCGCTCGACGGCGGCGAGGCGGGCGGCAACCGAGCCGTAGAGGGCCTCTATGCGCTCCATGTCGACACGTGCTTTCGCGGCGTGCAGCAGCATGCCGTCGATTTCGACACCTTGAATCGGCTTTCCATGTGCGGCCGCCTGTCCTTGGGCGAGAGCAGCCACCGCTGCACGCAGCTCCGCAAGCTGTGCGTAACGCAAACGCGCGCGCCGCGATCCGCGCCACAATTTCTTGAGATTTTTCAGCATAGCGAGTCCTATTTGCCTTTGATCCGCACGATCAGCTCATGCCGTTCAGCCAGTCCTGCGAATAGGGCCGTTCCATGTCGCCCAGCAACAAGGTCTGCCCGGTGGCAACGTCCACGACCGGCAACTCTCGAATGAGATCGTAGCGGTCGGCGCCCGCGACAAACGTCAGTTTTCCGCTCTCGTCGCGGCTGTCGCGATGCCGAGCGGGGAACGCAGTGGTTTCGGCGAGCAGCTCCAGCACGGGCGCGGCAAGCTCCTCTTTCAAAAAAAATGCGTTGACGCCATTCGAGTTGGTGCCGACGAAAGTGTATCCTTTGGCGCGGGCAAGGGACTTGAGCGCGGCGATGGAGGCTCCGAAGTATTGTCCGCTGAAGTGGGCCCGGAGCCGCCGAAATGCGCTGTCATAGGGCACGACGATCGGGCGCATATCCCCCAGGACGGCATTGAATTCGCAGATGACGATGGCCGGCTGGACGCTGGTGATGGCCTCCCAGATCCAGTAGTCGTTACCGTCGATGTCGATGGAGAGGATGCCCAGCGGCCCGCCGAAGCCGGCCTCGCGAATGAGCGCGTCGATATTTGCCACTGTGACGAACGCCTGCTTGGCGGTGAGATCGTGCCTCCAATAGCCGGGCTCCGATGTGATCGCCGCAATGTTGCGCTCGTCGGCGTCGAAGACCAAGCCCTTCCAACCGCGGTTCTTGAGGAGGAACCGGCAGTTGGCCTCTCTGAAGTTTTCGACGCCAAACTCCACAAACCGCTTGTTGGGCACGTCGACGTTGGCGACCAGCCATTCGACGATGCCATCCTCGCCCCATTGCGAAGAGACACTGAATTCCACCTCGGAAAGATTGCGGATGACCCTGCCGGCCTGAAAAGACCGCGCGGCAATGCGGCCTTGGAGCAAGAGCAGTCGTTCCATCTGTTCGGCAAGTGCCGGCGAGAAGGCGTTGCGCGATTTTCGCCGCCGCAAGCGCGGCAGGTGAAGCTTGGAGACGCGGGCCTGTACGCCGCCCAGCACCGATGCAAATCCGGCGAGCACCCTGGTCATGATTTCCGCGCACCCGGGGCGCCGGCGGTTGGCGGGACGTCATCGCGCGGGTGGTGCAATTGCGCCGGTATGGGTCGCTGTCGAGGAGGTTCGCTCGGCCGGCGGGCGGCATCCGCAAGCTCGGCGCGCAGCCTTTCGCCGACACGACGGCTGCGAGCAAAACACCAGCTGGGGTCGATGGGCAGTCTGCCCGCTACATCCTCCGTGCCGAATTTGATCAAGTCGGCAGTCCAGCCGTAACGCCCCGCAGTCGTCAGCAGCGACTGAGCTGCATCCAGATAGCGCATCCTCTCGAGAAGGCCCGACCTCACCATGCTGAAGTAGTGATCGAATTTGATGGGGATGCGCCCCTCGCTCTCGATCTGCGCCGCATCGATCCCGCTTGCGCACGCGCTCGCAATGCATTGCGCGATGCGAGCGGGGCGCTCGTCGGTCATTTCCAGCACCTTTCGGTCCGCAACTCCGAAATACTCGAAATCGTGGGCGAAGGACGCGTACATGGAAGTCGATTTCTTGAGTAGCAGGATCATCGGCAGGGGACGCGAGGCGGTTGACGATGCCGCGACTGTACCGCCGCTTCCGGCACCGACAAAGAGGGTGCAATGGCGCGTGAGGTGCGCCGTTTCGCGAAGAGAAAGCGTTCCCGCATAACGCGATCGCGGATCCGCGAGCTGCATCGGCAGATCGGTCGAGAAGATCACCGTTGCATCGTCGATCAGCTCATAGAGGCGGCGCGCAACCTCTTGCGCAAGGTCCGGCGTTATGAACGATTGTCCGCTCCGCGATGAGCACTCGAACAGAATGCGATGGCGGAATGCCGCGAGGCCGTTCTGCAGGGCGTAGCCTTCGGTCCTCTCCAGCTCGTCATCAGTAAGGCGGATGACGTTCTCGATCGGCACGGTGATTGGCCGGCCGTAGCTGCGCAGGATGCTGGGCCTTACCGTCCCATCGTAATTCTGTAGGTTATTCGGCCAAATCTGGGAAAGAACGATGTGATCGAACTCGCGTCTGGCGTAAAGGCGGTCGGCCTCGCGCTCGAAGATGCTCCAGATCACGGGCATTGAATCCCGGTCGACCGGTATCTCCCAGACCTCGTCGATATCGGGATTGTTGGCCAAAAGCCCGGAAGATCGATCGGATATTGCCCAGGTAATGAACGCACTTGGGTAGTCTCGCCGCAACTGGCGCGCCAGAATGGTGGCATAGAGGCAGTCGCCGTGAGCGCCCAGTTGGCCGAGAAGGATCCTATCTGCCATTTCTGGTCTCTTGTGGCCGGACCGAGCGCGCCGCCGCCAGCATCTCGTCCACCAGTGCATCGAGCGTGATGGTGGGCCTTCGGCCTATCAGCCGTTCCAAGCGCTGCAGCGAAACGCGAAACTCCGGCCCGGGGTCGGCGCGCGGGCTGGATTGCCGGCAATGACGATCGCTCTGCAATCCATAGCGCGCAAATGAACGGCGCACCGCCTCGCGCCCGACCCAGGTGTTTCCGGACGCCAGCACCAATTCTCCCTCATCGCAGCCCTCGGCGATATCTGCCGCCAAGTCCATCAGTTCCGCCGCGGCACTCCAGTCGGCACGAAAATCGAGCGTCTTGATCTCGAAGTGGAAATCCGGCAACTCCAGGGCTCTGCCGATCGAGTTCACGATGGTCGGCAGGAAATACTGTGCCGGGCGCCGGACAGAGTCGTGGTTGAACAGGATCAGGTTGGTGGCGGGGATGCCACGCTGGGCCCGGTACTGCATGATCAGATCCCGAGCCGCGATCTTGCCGATGCTGTACAGGCACGAGGCGCGCGCCGGCGTGGCCTCGTCGACCACTCCTGAGAGCGGCGCGGGGAATATCTTTGCGGAACCCGCATAAATGATGCGCAGGCT
>VBAB01000478.1:0-3032 GCA_005888525.1 Alphaproteobacteria bacterium | reverse complement strand
GCTCTTCGTATTGGAAGCCGGCGGCCCCGTGGACGGCGGCAGCGTGAAAGGCGAAGTCGGGTTCCGCCTCGTGCACCAGCCGGGGCAGGCTCTCTACGTCCCTGAGATCGAAAGGAACGTAGCGGAACCGCGCCGTGGGAGCCACGTATCGGCTGTCGGCATCCCGGCCAACGCCGGTGACCTCGTGGCCTCGCCGAAGCAAGGTCTCCGCAAGATAGCTTCCGTCCTGGCCGTTTACGCCTAGTACGAGCGAGCGCTTCATCTGCCGGACGGTGCCTCGCCAAGGAGCAGTCGTTGCAAGCTCCCCGAACCTTCGGCGGCAGCGCGGAGCGCGGTCTCGTAGTTGTCTTTCGATACGATTTCGACTTCGGGCAAGGGGAAAATCATTTTGCTCCCGGCGAAGATCGTCTCCCGTTCGCGCTCCAAGAACTCCTTCTTGAAGTGCCACGGGAGCACCAGGTAGTAGTCGGGCTTCGCGGCTCTGGACTCTTCCTCGGTGACGATAGGAATCTCGGTGCCCAGCGTGCGGGATCCGGCCTTGGCTGGATTGCGGTCAGCGGCGCAATCCACGATGACGCGAGTGATGCTGTACCATTGCAGCAGCACGTTGCCCTTGGTGGACGCGCCGTAAATGTGAATTCGTCCGCCGGAGGCGCGGATGCGGAACAAGAGCGCATTCAGCTCGTCCCGCAGGCGCTCAATGCGCGCCTGGAACGCGGCATAAGGCTTGTCGGTGTCCAGCTCCATCTCGAACTCTCGTATTCTCAACCTCTGCAGGAACGAGCTGTCCTGCTCCGAGGAGTACGTATTGCTGGACCCACGACATGCATAGCAGCGAAGGCTGCCGCCGTTGATCTCGTGGATGCTGGCTTTGAAAATGCGAAGCTTCGCGCGCATCATGATTTCTTCCAGCACCGCCAGGCTGTAATATTCCAGATGCTCATGGCAGATCGTATCGAAGGAATTCTGCAGGAGCATCAACGGCAAATACGACATCTCGAATACCCAGATCCCGTCGCCGCTCAGCAAATTGGCTACCGCAGCTGCAAATTCAGTGGGCGACTCCAGGTCGTAAAACATTGCGATCGAGGTAATGATGTCAATTCCACCTTGCGGCAAGATCTCGGTTGCCTGCTCGGAGGGGAAGAGGGTGTTTATGATATGGACGTCACCCCCCACCTCTCTTGCGATATCGGAGGGATCGATGCCATACCGCTTGGTACCCGCTGGGTAGTTCGCAAGCAGCGTGCCGTCATTGCACCCGATGTCGAGAACGACCGGCGTGGGTTTTCCGACCGTCGCCAATGCGTCCCGGGTGATGTCGGCGAGGTGGCCACGCATGGTCGCGTTGGTACCCGAGCGATACCAATAGTTGGCGTATAGGATCGGCGGAGGAAATGAGTGCGCGAGTTGAAGCAGCCCGCATCCGTTCTCATTCTGGGTGACGTCGCAGCGCACGAGCTCGGTGCGCAACTTGCGAGCGGGAGGCATGAGCGAGCCGGGCTTGATGAACGACCCCTGCAGGTATTGAGCGCCAAGATCGATTACCGGCGCGAGATTTGGAGAAGCACATACTCTGCAGGTCTGCCTGTAGCGCGGATGCACTCTAAGGTCCCCCAGTGAATTGCGGTTTCTGGCATGCTGCTACTACCATGTTTGATGGCACGTGCGAAAGTTGTAGCCCATTGAACCCGCTGTGCCATTTGGCAGGCGTTGCCAGATGTTGCCGCGGTTGGCGTGCAGGTTTTCGGCGTGAAAGTACGCGTCCGGCAATTGAGTCCGGCGCAAACGGTCTCAAGCCTTACGGGCAATGCAGTCCACGTAGAAGGCATGGTTGCCTGCCTGTTCCTTCACCATCTGCCGCAATGTGTCGACCACCACCCTGCATGGCGCGGGCGGCGATGGCATGTGATTTTCTCCGTCAACGAGACTGAGTGTTGCGAAGTCCTGCTCGAAGCATCGGACCACCTCGTCGGGGTCCCCACCCATGCGCACCATGCCATAGGGCCAGAACTCCAAGATCAGCAGGCCCGCGGCGGCCAAAGTCTTGCGCGCGCCCTTGACCACGAACGGCTCCGCCCCCTGCGTGTCGATCTTGACCGCGATGGGAACGCGCTTGGTGTCGACGAGCTGATCCAGCGGCAGCGCCTCGACATCAATGATCGTGCGCGCTTCCTCGTTCATGCGGCCCGCAGAGTCGCGCAGCCGAATGCGATGATCACCGAAATTGGTGTGTGCGATCTCGAAACGCAGCGTATCGGCTCGTTCGAATGCGGCGATGCGCTTTGCTACCACATTACCATGCGCGCAGTTAGCGGCTATGTTGGCTGCAAGATACGAGAAATTGCCGGGCTCCGGCTCCAAGGCAAGACAAGACACGCGAGGATCGCTGGCGACGGGAATTGTCGTGAGCCCCACGTTGGCGCCCACATCGATGTAGGTGCCGCCCGTGGCGGCAAAAAAATCTTTCAGCGTGTTGTTGGTTTGGACCGCCCACCGCCCGTGCTCGGCGTAGTAGCGGCTGATCACTCGATCCGAGACCGAGTTCTGGATGACGCCGTACTCTCCCTTCACGGATAGCGCGACGACGTTGAGATTTTCCGCAAGCCGGGAGAGACTGTCATATCCAACGTGGATGGAACCTCGCTTGATTGCGCGCTCAAAAATGGCTTGGCGGCCGCTCCGCGGCAAGATTTCGAACAACCGGGCGACGCATGAGTTCAAGAAGTGCAGTAGGAAGTTCATCTTGCCACCACCCAAGCGTCGCAACCCAGCGCCTACATTTCAGTACGACCGCGCAATATCAACGTACGCAGGAACCAAACACGCGGCGTCCGTTGCCGGCACCGCCGCGCGGCGGTTGACAGGCTTGACACATGATCATATCCGAACCCGCCAATGACCGCGCCCAAGACGCAGCATATCAGCGACCACGTCTTTGCGCAGCCAGAGTCAAAGCCGGGATCGTGCACCCCGAGAGCGGGCGATCCGCGCGCTGCAACGAACCGCGCGGGCACGCTTCAACGCGAGAT
>VBAB01000477.1 GCA_005888525.1 Alphaproteobacteria bacterium | reverse complement strand
ATCGCCGCCACCCGCTGCGGGCTAGCCCTCCAGGCATCGTAGATGTCGTTGCTGGTCCATACCACCAAGGTTGTGATCTTGGCGGGGTCGGCCTGAGCGATGAGGGTGTGGCGCTTCACGAAGCCGGGCGCCTTGCTCTGGGCCTCGCCATTACGATCCAAGAGTCTTTTCGCCTCGTCAACCTTGTCGGCCTTGGCCCAATGATGGGTGAGAACACCGATCATGCCGCCCCCTCGTCATCGGTCGATGCGCGATATCAGACAGTGGCCCCGCTCAACGAGCGGCGCAGCCCTAAAGGTTCGCCTGGAAGTCAACGTAGTCACGCATCTTCTTGTAGATCTGCAGGCGGTTGCGTTGACTGTCGGCCACGATGATCTGATCGGTCTTGGGATTGAAGACCACGGCCGTCGGGAAGCAGAAACGCCAGAGCTGCTCCAGATTCTGCACGCGCCTGTACGCCTTCATCATATCGGGGTTGGCGTCGATGCTCTGCTGGCCCCACTTCGACATCACCTGCGCGTCGCCCACCAAATGAGTCAGCGCCTTGCCATCTTTGTCGAAAATGCAGAGCCGGTGATTGCCCCAATCAGCAACATAGATGTCGCCGTCGGGATCGACGGCGACACCCGTGGGGTGATTGAGGATGCCCGCCGGCGCGCGCTCCGCGTCCGGCACGCTGGATATGAACGGACCGAGGTAGGTCACGGCAAACGCATTCGACGCCACCGGGACCTTTCCGTACCGGCCAATCGACATCAGGAACTTGCCCGTGGGTGACAGCTTCTGCACCCGGTGGTTCTTCCAGTCCGCGACGTAAATGTTGCCGTCCTTGTCGAGGGCGATGCCCCACGGCTTGTTGAATTCCCCTTCGCCGCTGCCGGCCTTGCCGCACTGGCTCACCAGCTTGCCTTCCGGCGTGAAGACTTGCAGGCGGTTGTTGCCGCTGTCGACGACGATCAGGTTGCCGCTGGCCTCGCAGACGATGCCGGCGGGCCCTTTCAGCTCGCCGGGACCGTTGCCGGGCGTGCCCCACTTGCGGACGAATTTGCCCTTGGCGTCGAAAACGGACACGGTGCTCTTCCACTCGTCCGTCACATACACGTCGCCGTTTTTTCCCACCGCGACGCCGAACGGCCAAACGCAGTTCTCGTCCTTCTCGCCATAGGTCGCGAATTCAGCGAGCAGTTCCTCCTCGCCCGGACCACCGACCTTGATGTGGTTGACCCGCATGCCGAAATTGTTCTCGTTGCCGCGGTTGGCAACGTAGACATCGCCATCGTTGCCGAGACACATGGTCTGCGGATAGTTGAAGCCGGTGCCGTTCGCCGAAGCTCGTCCGATCGCGTGGCTCCAATCGTAGGCTCGCCCTTTGACGTATGTCGTCAGTGCCATTGTGCACTCCCATCACACGAACCTTGCCTCTCCACATGGCGCAAGGTTCGCCCACTCCCAATCAGTCCGATGCCGTGGGGCCTCGCCATCTAGTTCAGGAACCCCGGTTGCTCGTACTTGCCATTCACGACCGGCACCGGATCGAGATGCATCCACCTGTCCAGAATGGTCGAGTAGATGCCGCGGAAGTCCATGTTCGGGTTGAGATCGCCCTGCACGAGCTTGCTCGCATCGAGCGACGGCATGTCGCCGTAGTGTCCGCCCTTCACCTTCTCGCCGAGCACGAACGTCACGCCGGCGGCGCCGTGGTCAGTGCCGGAACCGTTGTCGCGCACACGGCGGCCGAACTCCGAGAAGATGAGCACGATCACGTTCTCCGACCTATCGTGCTCCCGCAGGTCGGCCATGAACACTTCGAGGCCTTTGTTCAGGTCGCTCCACAGGGTGGCGTGTATGGGATTCTGGCCCGCATGCGTGTCGAAGCTGCCATGATCGCAATAAAACACTCGCGTTCCGAGGTCGGCGAAGTGCACCTGCGCGATCCCCTTCAACTTCCGGCCGATCGACGTGTTGGGGTATTTCGCCTCGGATCTGTACCTGCTGGGCGCCACCTTCAGGATGTCAGCGCCCTTCAGAGAGTCCAGACCCGTGGTGCCGAGGTACTCCATGACGCCACTGCCCGGTATTGGCGTGTACATACGCGCGAACCGTTCCAGCATCGCCAAGCGCTGGGCCTTGTCCTGGATGCCCGGCAGGAAGCCATAGGTCTCGAGGGGGCCGGCCACACAAGCCACCGGAACGCCCGGTACGGACAGGGCGCGGAACAGGCATGGGCCGAAGCTCACGGCCGTGACCACATTCTCTTTCTTCGGGTCGAACTCGCGCACTACGCGACCCAGCCAGCCTTCGGTGCCGACCTTGTCGGCCTCGCAGGTGTGCCAGATGTCCATGGAGCGAAAATGCGACCGCGGCGAATCGAGGTAGCCGACGCCGTGCATGATGGCGAGCTTGCCCTCGTCCCAGAATTGCTTCATGGGCGCGAGGTAGGACGGGAAGCCGTACATGTTGTCCAGATGCACGATCTGGTTGTCGCCGATCGAGACCGCTTTGCGATTATCGCGGTAGAGCCCATTGTTGTACGGGATCACCGTATTCAGGTAGTCGTTGCCGCCGCTGAGTTGCACGACCACCAGCACGGGGTCCTTCTGGGTCGCTGCCATGTGGATTTTCCTCCGCTAAAACTTGTCTTGTCGAGTCAGGCGAACTGATATTCGCGCGTCGCCACGATCAGCTGCAGCAGCTCGCCGGTCTGTTTGGTGGAAGCCTGAACCTGCGCAGGTGTGTCCCAGCGGATTTGTCCCCACTGTTTCGCCTGCTCGGTCAGCACTTTCTTCGTGTCGACGCCAACTTCGACGGGGCCAAGCAGATCGAGACACGTGTCGACCATCTGCTCCGGCTCCAGCACACCCATGGCCTTCAGCCGGTTCACGATGGCCTGCACGCCGGGCAGGTTCGTGTTGCCAACCTGCTCGGCCACGAAGTTGACACGCGACATCAACGAGCCGCTGTTGATCCACTCCTGGCCGGTATGCCAACCTTCGACCGACGGCGGATTGAGCAAATCCTGGCCCATGTAGGACGGATGCATCGACAGCTCGCCATAGCCCGGCTTCGGTATCTCGTAGCCGCCCATTAGGCGAAGCGTTCCGACCACGACCTCGGCCGGCGATTTCAGATGCTTGTAGCGGGCACTCTTGAAGAAGTCCGAGGTGAAGAGCGCGCGCAGCACCGGCTTCATCTCGCATTTGTTGTCGCGGAAGGTCGCGGCAAGCATCTCTATTGCCGCCGGGTCGCGTGGGGGCTCCAGATTCCAGGCAGGCACCTGCGGCTCATCGGCGACGAAGAAGTTGTAGAGATGGCGGCAGATGAATTTCGCGCAGGCCGGCTGCTGCACGATGATGTTGATGATGTCCTCGCCGTTGAAGTTGCCTTTGTGTCCGAGGAACGTCTTGTCCCCGTCATCATGATCCTCCGGGCGATACTCGAACTTCCAGGGAAAGCGCCCGTAGGGCAGTCGTGGGATCTTGGTCCCGAAGGTCCAGCCCGTGAAGGCGCGCGAGGCCTCGCGCACATCGACCTCGGTGTAATTGCCGGCGCCGAGGCTGAACAGCTCGAGCAACTCGCGGCCCCAGTTCTCGTTGACCTCCGTGCCGTGGTTCTGGTTGTTGTCCAACCAGAAGATCATCGTGGGGTTCTTAGCAACGGTCATCAGCAGGTCGCGGTAGTTGCCCATGCCCTGCTGACGGAACAAGTCGATCTGCTCCAGCAACTGGTCGTAGTTGTCGACCTTCGAGTTGCCGGTGGCGAACACGTGGTGCCAGAACAGCGCCATCTTCTCTTCGAGTGGGCGCTGCGTGGTCACCAAGTAGTACATGTAATTGACGTTACCCATCGGCGGCACGCCGCCGGGCAGCAGGGCCGACGGCTGGTAGCGAAGCAAGGTATAGGGATCCACAGGAGGCTGCGTCTCAGGGTGCAGCAATTCTTCCACTGTGGCGTCATAACCCTTGGCAACGCGCGCTTCGAGCTCGTCGCGGCTGGCGCCAAATCCCGCGCGCCGCATCAGATGGGCCATCAAAGCAATGTCGTCTCGGTGACTCATGGTCGGATACTCCCCTTACGCGTCGTGAGCCAAAATCGTGGAACGAACGTCGTTTGCCCGCGTCGTGCGCCAAGCACAGCGCAGCGTGGAAACTCGCGAACCAAGACGTGCCTTGAAACTGCCGACCCTCCATTCCGGTGGGTGCTCCGGATGGCGCCGTGCTTCGAACTATTCGTGGAGTTGGTCGCGCTGGGACAACCATCACCTGCCCGGCCGCAGACCGAAGCGTGAGCAATCGGAAATGCAGCGCCACGGGCGGCAGCAGTCATCAATCGCACTGATTTGACAGTGCGCCGGGCCCGCCCATTCTTATGGCAGGAACTCCGGGGCATCGTGCTTCCACTGGATGACCGGTATTCAACGATTACTGTGCTGCTCCTTTCGCCATGATGTCAACGCCGGAGTTGAGGTGGCTTGCTGCCATGCCGGCGCCGCAACCCTGCTGTCGCCACGTACTCCTTCGGCACCCTACCGCACGACCAAGCTCAACTCGGACATTTGCCCCGACGCTGCGGCGCGAGGAGACAGACAAGGGCACGGGCGGCGGGCGGTCCATGCATCCCTTCGCCTCGCTTAGGAACGGACGCACTACCGATTTTCGTGACTCCCTACTTACCGTTTGCTAGCATGCTGAGCATAACGCGACTGGTCTCCGTCCGATGAGCGCGATGCCTCCCGCCGCGCATGCGCGAAACGTGGGACACGACGCTCGGCCGAATCGCGTGGCTGCGCGCAGCGCAGCGAGCCTGCGCGGCTACTCCATAGGGATGGTTTGACAGCAATCGGACTATCGCTCAGTACGGGTGCGAAGATGGGGATGGTTCGGTGAGCGTGGGCCCCGTCACCTAGACGGCAACCGACCAGCGCAGTCACTCGGTCGGGTCATTAAAGGCCGAGCTGCGCCGACCCCGACATGCGGCACGAAATACCCTCCAATTTGATTGGCGACTTCACCACGCCGCACGGCAAAGCCCAAGCTCGCTCACGCCCCAGCAATGCGCGCTCACAAATCTTGAATGGCTCGGCGACAAACTTGCGTCTAAAGGCTCGACCCGACGCTGCAGCTCACGGGGGTTCTGCATGTCTCCAGAAGATTTGGCGGTCTTGAGATCGCTGGCAATCCGTCCGAGCGCTTCCATCGCGCCGAGCATTCTGCCTTTCGTCACCGGATTGCAGCAAGCGGGCTATGTCACCCAGGGCCCGTCGGGTTGGGTCGCGACTGCGAAGGGATGCGAATTGGTCGAACGGCAACGCCCTGGCGGCGCTCTTTCGCCGGCAAGGAACCAACCCTGACCTCTACCGTTGTGGAGGCATGGCGCAAAATCTCGACCGCCGACAGGAAGAGCTGCAGCGACAGATCGCAGAGCAGCAGGATCATGTCCGACGCATGATCGTGCGCGGGACGCCGAGCCAGGCTGCCGAAGATCGGTTGCGCCAACTGCAACAGCAGCTGGCGCAAGTGAAAACCGGGTGACGGCTGTCAATCTGAGCGCGACGAGTTCGTCAGGTGCGACGCCCGAAGCCACGAGCGGGGATCGAGCCGTCACCGAAGCTCCTGCTGCGCGCTGCACCCGCCATGGCGGCGGCAGGCTTCGCAAAGCGCGTGGAGGATGACGGCATAGG
>VBAB01000476.1 GCA_005888525.1 Alphaproteobacteria bacterium | reverse complement strand
GCCCGAGGAGATCGCCTTGCGCGTGATCGGCCGGTGCGTTGCGGCGGCCGGCGGATCGGGCGAGCCGGTGCCATTGGGCAAGCTCGAGCCGATCGTCGCCAGGTTGTGGCAGGGCAAGGCCCGGAAGCCCGGCAGCTGGACGCTGGCCCGGGCGCAGATCACGGCGGCCGGCGAGGTCATTCGGATCGAGCGCGAGCCGGGCCGGCTGGCGTTGCCGGTGGTGACCGTTGCCGGCGGCGCCAAGGTGCTGTGGGACGGCCGCTTCGCCATCGAGATCGCGGACGGATTGGCAGGCGACCTGGAGGTGCGCGCGCTCGGGCGGGCAGGCCTCGCGGAGCTCAAACGCCTAGGATGCGCCGTCAAGGGGGCGTCGGGGCTGCTCCTGGCGCCATCGTTTTGGCGTGCAAACAACCTGCTCGCCGTGCCGGCCATCGATTTCTGGGTGCAGGAGGGCCTCGACCGTCTGATTTCGGCCGACTTCATGGGCTTGCGATACAACTCCGGCGGAATCGGCGTAGTCGGCAAGGACGATCCCGAAGCAAGCTGAAACAGCAGGAAACAATGGTTTTTTCGAGCTTTCTGCAGTCCGCCGAGAATGCCTTTGCCAGCTGGACGGGGAGGGACCCGCGCTTGGCAAATATTCTATACACACCTATGTTAAACCAAGCGCGGACCTCGCCGAGCGGCGGCGCGGGCGTGGCAGGTGCCTGGGGCCAGGCGGCACGGAAGACGCCCGAGGCATGAAGGAACCCCGATGAATTCGAATTTCCGGAACCTCGCGATCTGGGTCGTTATTGGCCTGCTGCTGATGGCACTTTTCAATCTCTTCCAGAATCCCGGCCAGAGCCGGCGCGGCAACGAGATCAGCTATTCGGACTTCCTGGCCGGTGTCGAAGCCGGCAACGTATCGGAAGTAACCATCGCCAAGCACAGAATTTCCGGCGCCTACCGCGATAAGAGCAGCACATTTACCACCATCGCGCCCGAGGACCCCAACCTCGTCGAGCGGCTGAGCAAGAAGGGCGTGAAGATCACGGCGCGGCCTCCCGAGGAGGACGTGCCCTCGATCCTGGGCGTGCTGGTCAACTGGTTTCCCATGCTGCTGCTGATCGGCGTGTGGATCTTCTTCATGCGCCAGATGCAGTCGGGCGGCGGGCGCGCCATGGGCTTCGGCAAGTCGAAGGCCAAGCTGCTGACCGAGCGCCAGGGCCGCGTCACCTTCGAGGACGTCGCGGGTGTCGACGAGGCCAAGACCGACCTGCAGGAAATCGTCGAGTTCCTGCGCGATCCGCAGAAGTTCCAGCGGCTCGGCGGCCGTATTCCGCGCGGCGCTCTGCTGGTCGGCCCGCCCGGCACCGGCAAGACGCTGATCGCACGCGCCGTTGCCGGCGAGGCCAACGTGCCCTTCTTCACCATTTCTGGCTCCGACTTCGTCGAGATGTTCGTGGGCGTGGGCGCCTCGCGCGTGCGCGACATGTTCGAGCAGGCCAAGAAGAATGCCCCCTGCATCATCTTCATCGACGAGATCGATGCCGTCGGCCGGCATCGCGGCGCCGGCCTCGGCGGCGGCAATGACGAGCGCGAGCAGACGCTGAACCAGCTGCTCGTCGAGATGGACGGTTTCGAGGCCAACGAAGGCATCATCATCATCGCCGCCACCAACCGCCCGGACGTGCTGGACCCCGCGCTGCTGCGCCCTGGCCGCTTCGATCGGCAAATCGTCGTGCCCAACCCGGACGTCGCCGGCCGCGAGAAGATCCTGAAGGTGCACATGCGCAAGGTGCCGCTGGCGCCAGACGTCGATGCCCGGGTCATCGCCCGCGGCACGCCTGGCTTCTCCGGTGCCGATCTCGCCAACCTAGTCAACGAGGCGGCGCTGCTGGCCGCGCGGCGCAACAAGCGCCTCGTGACGCAGCAGGAGTTCGAGGACTCCAAGGACAAGGTGATGATGGGCGCGGAGCGGCGCTCCATGATCATGACCGAGGAGGAGAAGCTGGCCACCGCCTATCACGAGGGTGGCCACGCGCTGGTCAACATGCTGGTGCCGGGCAACGATCCCCTGCACAAGGTCACGATCATTCCGCGCGGGCGCGCGCTCGGCGTCACCATGAGCCTGCCCGAGCGCGACAAGCTCAGCTACTCCAAGCAGTGGTGCGAGGCGCGCATTGCGACCATGTTCGGCGGCCGCGTCGCCGAGCAGCTCATCTACGGCGAGGACCACCTCAACACGGGCGCCTCCAGCGACATCATGCAGGCGACCGAGCTGGCGCGGCGCATGGTCACGGAATGGGGCATGAGCGAGAGGCTCGGGCCATTGCGCTACAACGAGAACCAGCAGGAAGTCTTCCTCGGCCATGCCATCACGCAGCGCCAGAACATGTCAGAGGACACCGCCAAGCTGATCGACGAGGAGATCCGCCGCATCGTCACCGAAGGCGAGAAGAAGGCGCGCGAGGTGCTGTTCGCCAACCGCGACAAGCTCGAGGCCATCACGCAAGCGCTGATGGAGTACGAGACCATCAATGGCGAGGAAGTGCATGGCCTGATGCGCGGCGAGAAGATCGTCCGCGCGGTCGACGACGAGGAGACCAAGGGTCCGGCCGGTCCAGCCGTTCCGGCAGCCGGCAAGTTGCGTCCGCCGCGTCCGGAGCCGGGCGCCGGCGGCCTCGAGCCACAGCCCCAGACTTGACGAGCGACTGAGTTCCTTGGGCGGGCGCCGGGCTGTGCCTCGGCGCCTTCGTTTGGTCGCTTTTTCCGCCTCTTTTTCTTGCGTCGGCGGCCCCGGCACGCCTTGACTTGCCCGAGCACTGATTCTCAGCTGCCGGTACCGGAGAATCGCGATCGCTTTCGACGTGGCGACCGACGCGAGTTTCGTGGGGAAGCTGCACAGGGCAAGGGAGCTCGGTGGTTTGCCGGCCTGCATATTGGCTGGGCCGGCGAGTGGGAATCACCATTCGAGCGAGGGAGCGGTGTGACGAGAACTGGGGGGCAAGGGGCCAGACGCAGCACGCCGACGACCGGCGTGCCGGCCGCCGCGCGTACGATGGGGCGCGTGGCCGCACCGCGTCGGCGATGGCGGACGGCCCTGCCAATGCTCGCCAAGGGGATCGGCATACCGGCCTTCGCAGGCGTGCTCGTAATCGGCCTCCTCTATGTGCGCCTGCTGCACGGTCCGGTCTCGCTGGACTTCCTCGTTCACCCCATCGAGAGAGCGATCGCGGAGGAAGCCGCGGGCTTGCAGGTGCGCGTCGAGGGGGTTGTCCTCCGCTTGGGCGAGAGCAACCAGCTGGAGTTCGAGCTGAAGAACGTGCGCGTCACCGATGCCAGCGACGTGGTGCTGGCGTTGGCGCCATCGGCAACCGTCTCGCTCAGCCGCAAGGCGATGTTGCACGGACGCATCGCTCCCGAGAGCGTCGATCTCATCTCGCCGAGGCTCTCGCTGTTCTACGGCGAGGACGGGCGGCTCTCGCTTAAGTTCTCGACGGCAGCCGTCGCCCCCGAGAGCGAACGCACCAAGTCGCCGGCATTGCGTGGCGCCTCGGACCTGCTGCCGGTCGCCGCAGCGGCGGCGGGCGGAGAGGCCGACAGCGTGCTGGGGCGCATCGATCTCATCAAGGTGCTGTCGGAGTCGTCCGCCCGCGCACGGCGAGGCGAGCGCGCCAGCGCCTACCTGCGCGGGGTCGGGCTCAAGTCGGCCACCGTTGTCATCGACAACGGCAGCCGCAAGAGTGTGTGGCGTGTGCCGGAGCTCGACATCGATCTCGACCACAAACGCAGCCGCAGCTCGATCGCCGGGCGGGCCAAGATCGACTCGCTTGCCGGCCCCTGGACCCTGAATTTCCGCACCTACGAGCACGAGAGCGCCAAGTCTCTGCAACTCGCGGTTTCGGTGCAGGGGCTGGTCCCGCGGGGGCTGGCGCGCACGCTGCCGCAGCTGGCGGGCCTGGAGAGCTTCGATGTGCCCGTGTGGGGCGATGCCAAACTCGATTTGTCCAGCACGGGCGAGATCCTGGGCGGCACGATCGGCATCGACGCGGCGCCTGGACAGGTGCTGCTGCCGTGGCTGGTAGCGACGCCGCTGCGCATCGACGGCGGCCATCTCGCGTTGTCCTACAATCGGGCCACGCGTCGGTTCGAGATCGCGCCCTCCGTGATCGTGTGGGGCGACAGCCGCGTGCAGTTTACCGGCAGCATCGTGCACACGGCGCAGGGGCCGGAAGGCCCCGGCTGGTCCTTCGATGTCAACTCGGCTGGCGGCTGGATCGGGGCCGAGCCGCCTCTCCTGCCGCGCTTGGACCTCGATAACTGGTCGGCGCGCGGGTTCTTCTCGCCGGAGCGCGGCCGGGTCGTGCTCAGCCAGTTTCAGCTCCGGGCGGGGGGTGCGGAGGTCTCGGCGCAGGGCGATGTGACGGACATGGCAGGCGCCATGCAGGCGCATCTCGACGGCAAGATCGGGCCGATGTCGGTGAGCCTCTTCAAGACGCTGTGGCCCGCGCCCCTGGCGCCTAACGCCCGCGACTGGATCGTGCGGCGACTGGTCCGCGGCTGGGTCCAGGGCGGCACATTTCGGCTCACGTCAGGCTCCGGTGGCGACAGCGGCTGGGCCGCCCGCACGGGCCGCGAGCGCGGCTCGCTGACGCTCGAGGGAGCCAATCTCGGGTTCGCCGTCATCGACAGCTGGCCCGTGCTCGACGTGCCCCGCGCGCTCGTGCGCCTCGACGGGCAGACCTTCGAGATGTCGGCTCCGGACGCCACCTTCGCCGTTCCCGACGGCCGCAAGCTCGCTCTCAAGGGTGCCTTCACGATCGACATGACGGAGCCGCTGCCGCGCACGGGGCGGGTCGCCTTCAGGGGACAAGGCCCACTGTCCCTGGCGCTGGAGATGCTGGACAGCGAGCCGTTCCATCTGCTCCAGAAGAACGGTGTGCCCCTGGCAGGGATCGACGGCAAGATCGACGGCCAGCTCACGGTATCGATGCCGCTCGGCCGGCCGCTGGAGCCGGGCGACGTCACGGTCGAGGGCAAGACACGGATCAGCGAGGGACGATTGGGCCACACGCTGGGCCCCTACGAGGTGCACGGCGCCAATGTCGCCATCGACATGACCCCGACGGCCGTGGAGGCCAGGGGGGACATGCTGATCAACGGCGGCGTCGTCGCCAAGGCGAGCTGGCAGCACGTGTACGCCGCCCCTGCCGACAAGCAGCCGCCCCTGCGCATCAGCGCGACCCTGGACAACAGCTACCGCAACCAGCTCGGGCTCGACATCAACGACATGGTGCAGGGCGATGTCGGCGTCGACGTGACGGTCGCCCGCGACGTGCGGGGCGAGCGTCGCGTGCACCTGCGCGCCGATCTCCTCAATGCCGATGTCGTGCTCGAGAGCGTGGCTTGGCGCAAGCCGAAGGGGCGTGCGAGCGTGTTCGAGTTCGATCTCGTCAAAGGTGGCCCAACCTATCCCACCGAGCTGAACAACGTCAGGCTGGTCGGCGACGACGTGGCGATAGAAGGCTGGATGGGGATCAGCGCCGACAACAAGCTGAAGGAGTTCCGCTTCCCCAACTTCTCGCTCAATGTCGTCACCAGCCTCGAGACGCACGGCAAGGTGCGCCCCGACGGCATCTGGGAC
>VBAB01000475.1 GCA_005888525.1 Alphaproteobacteria bacterium | reverse complement strand
AACGTCACGTCGCGACGCTCGCCGCTCTCCTTCATGAGCTGGACGTGCTCCGGTTTCCAGCCCTGGTCGGCCAGCACCCAGGCGGCCAAGTGCTCGATGCCGTGCACGCGCACACAGCCCGAGCTCGCCGCGCGGAAATTGCGTCCGAACAGTGATTGGGAGGGCGTGTCGTGCATGTAGACCGAGTGCGCGTTGTGGAAGTTGATCTTGACGAAGCCCAGGGGGTTCTCGGGCCCCGGCTGCTGCCGGTAGCTCAGGCCCTTGGCCGCCGCGGTGGACCAATTGACCTTGTTGGGGTCGAGCTTCTTGCCGTCCGCCCCGTAGGCGTCGATGTGATACTTGACGAGCACGCTCTGGTTGCGGCGCGCCATATCCTGGCCCTTGGGGATCAGGTCCTGCTCGATCACCGTGGGCGGCAGGTGCCATACCGCGTTGAAGTTGAGCTCGTGAATCGCCGAGGTCAGGATCGGCGTCGGCCGGTCCGGCTTGCCCACCACGCCGGCGTGACGCGACACGATCCGGTTGCCCTCGACCGCCTCGATCTGCGCCGCCGGGATGTTGACGAGGACGTAGCGCTTACCCGCCGTGCGCGACAGCTCCGTCAGGCGCGCCAGGTTGGCCTTCAGCTGCTTGAGGCGGGACGCGGCGGGGATATTCAGCGACGCAATCGTCCGCTTGTCGACGATGCCAGTCGGCGCCAGGCCGTTGGAGGCCTGGTAGCGCTTCACCGCCTTGTCGACGTAGAAGTCGAAGCTCGTGCTGCCGCCCTGCTCCATGAGGTCGCCGGAGAGCAGCAGGCGCTCGCGCAACAGGGCCACGGCCGAGTTCGAGATGCCCGATTGCAGCTCGACGTCGGGCAGCGGCCTCCAGCCGCCGCCGGCGACAATTTCGCTATACCGCTTGATGGCCGCCTTCGTCGCCGCGACGTTGGCAGGGCTCAGCGTCGGATAGCCCTTGGGCGGGGTGGCTTCCCATTCCTTGACGAATGCCCGGTCGGCCGGATCGCCCTGGGAGGCGTAGGCCGAGCCTGGAAATTTCATCCAGCTGTTCTCGTCGCCCGCGGCAGCAGGCTCCGTCCCGAGAACCGTAGCGAGCACGAGGGCGGCGACCAGCCTCGCTTCCGTCCTGACGCTCATGCTGTGTCCCGCTCTTTTGACGTCCAGACGCAACGTCGGAGGCTCCACATCGCGTGGAACGTGGGGCATTCGCGCGCCCTTGAGAAGCAAAAACATTGCGAGGACAGAGAGATCGACAGTACGTGGTGCGGCGTGGACACGGGCTACCGAGGTTAGAGGCTACTGCGCGGCGTCCAGCGCAAATTGCAGCTCCGCGAGGCGGCTGTAAAGGCCGCCTTTGCGTACCAGCTCGGCGTGCCGGCCCTCCTCGACGATGCGGCCCTGGTCCAGCACCAGGATGCGGGTGGCACGTTGCACGGTGGCCAGCCGGTGGGCGATGACGAGGGTCGTGCGACCCTGCGTCAGGCGGGCCAGCGCCTCCTGGACGGCCAGCTCGCTTTCCGCGTCCAGCGCGCTCGTGGCCTCATCGAGCAGCAGGATGGGAGCATCGCGCAGAAGCGCGCGGGCAAGCGCGATGCGCTGACGCTGGCCGCCCGAAAGCGTCACCCCACGCTCGCCCAAGCGGGTCGCATAGCCTTGGGCCATGGCCCGGATGAAGCCGTCGGCCTGGCCTGCCTTGGCGGCGCGTGCGACATCGGCATCGCTGGCCTCGAGTGCGCCGTAGCGGATGTTCTCCGTGACCGTGTCATCGAAGAGGGCAACCTCTTGCGGGACCAAGGCGATGCGCGATCTGAGCGCCTGCGTCTCGACATCGGCGACAGGAATGCCATCGACCGCCACGATGCCGGACTGCGGGTCGTAGAAGCGCAGGATCAGGTTGAAGATCGTGCTCTTGCCGGCACCCGACGGGCCCACGAGCGCGACCGTCTCTCCGCGCCCGATGGCGAAAGTCACCCCGTTGAGGGCTGAGATGCCCGGGCGCGAGGGGTAGGTGAAACGCACGTCCTCGAATGCGATGGTCCCGAGCGGCGGCATCGGCAACGGTCTGGGCCGCGCCGGCTCGCTCACCTCGGAGCGCACCGCCAGCAACTCCATGAGCCGCTCCGCCGCACCGGCCGCCTGCGCGATCTCGCCCCACACCTCGGACAGCTCGGCGATGGCGCCGGAGGCGAACATGGCGTAGAGGACGAACTGGCCGAGCCGGCCGCCGCTGATCTCCCCGCTGATGACAAGGCGCGAGCCGAACCAAAGGATGCCGACGATGCTCGACACGATGAGCGTGATGGCGATGGCCGTGAGGCCGGCGCGGGACAGTAGGCGCGAGCGGGCGGCGTCGAACGCCCGCTCCGAGGCGACCGCGAAACGGCGCGCGACCGTCGACTGCTGACCGAAGGCGTGCATGGTGCGCACGGCACCCAGATTTTCCGCGGCATAGGCCGAGGCGTCGGCCAAGCGGTCCTGGGCCGCGCGCGAGAGGCGGCGCACGGCGCGGCCGTAGGCCAGCAGCGGAAAGACGATCACCGGGATGGCCGCCAGTCCCAGCGCCGCCAGCGTCGGGCTGGTCACGAACATCATGGTCAGCGCACCGACGAGCATGATGAGGTTGCGCAGGGCCTGGCTGAGCGCCGACCCGGCAGCCGCCTTGATCTGCGTGGTATCGGCCGTCAGCCGGCTCATCACCTCGCCCGAGTGCGTCCGGTCGTAGAACGCGGGGCCCAGGGTGGCGAGGTGCCGGAACACGTCGGCGCGTAGATCGGCGACGACCCGCTCCCCCAGCCAGTTGACGGCATACATGCGCCCCGCGCTCGCCAGCGCCAGCACCAGGCCGATGCCGATGAGTGTCACGAAGTAGCGGTCGATGAAGATGCCGTCGTGGGCGGCGAACCCCACGTCGATCATGCGCCGGACGGCCACCGGCACCGTCAGCATGGCAGCCGCGGAGACCACGAGAGCGACGGAGGCCGCCAGCACCATGCCCAGATGGCGTCGAAGGTACGGCCGCAAGGCGAGCAGCGAGGGCAGCTGCGCGCGGCTCAGCGGCAAGGCGCCGGCGTTCGGATCGGCTTCAGGCAAAGGGGCGGCCCTGGATTGACGCATACGCGGGGGCAGAGTGCCCGCGGCAGGAGGGTGAGGGCAAGTAGTTCCGCTCGCGGCGCAAGGTCCAGCGACAGGCAGCGCCTTGCGCTCGTCTCCACATCCGCTTGTCCCGGCGGCGGCCTTGCAGTATGAGGGGGCACAATTTCCGGCCCACCCGCCGCGACGGCTCGGGCCCGGCTCACCAGAGAGACCCCAGCGAGACACCGATGAAGAAGCTCGACGACTTCCACCCCGACTACCACCGCATCAAGGTGGTTCTGACCGACGGCACCGAGTTCGAGACCTATTCGACCTACGGCAAGGAGGGCGACAAGCTCACCCTCGACATCGACCCCATGACCCACCCGGCCTGGACCGGCGGCGACCGCCACCTCGTCGACCGCGGCGGGCGGCTGTCGCGCTTCAAGAAGAAGTTCGAGGGCATGTTTTAGCCGGGATCGCATGTCATCCCCGGGGCTTGTCCCCGGGACCCAGCGTGCCGCAACTTTCCCCCGCCGCTGACTTAGTGATGCCCGTGGACCGCGAGTGCCATTCGCCGCCGGGAGGAGCCTGTTGATGCCTGGATCCCGGGCATAAAGCCCGGGATGACACCTCAACGGTTCAGCTTCTCGACGAGCGACGCGATCTCGCTGTCGTGCCCGGTCGCGCGATCAGCCAATCCCTGTACCACGCCGGCGCGGTCACGCGGCTCGCGGTTCTGGCTCATCTTCACCTTGCCCTCGAGGCGCGTGATGGCGAACTTCAGACCGACGATGCCGCGCGCCATCATGGCCAGATAATTCTCGGGTGCGTCGGTTGTCCTCCATGGCGCCGCGTAGGGCGCTTCCTGCTGCTGCGTGAGCTCGGTGACGTGAGCGAGCAGCCAAGCCGGGTCCTGCACCGACTCGAGCCGGCCGTAGGCGTGGACCACCGCGTAGTTCCAGGTCGGCACGACCTTGTCGTGCTCGGCCTTGGAGGGGTACCAGCCGGGGCGGATGTAGGCTTCCGGTCCCTGGAAGATCATCAGCGCGTCCGTGTCGGGGGCGAAGTCGCGCCATTGCGGGTTCGGGCGCGCCACGTGGCACTGGATGCGTCCGAACTGGGTGCCATCGTCGACCTTCAGCACCGTCGGCAGATGGGTAGCGACGATGCCGCTGGGGCCGTGGGTCACGAGGGTGGCGAAGGGGTGTGCACGCATGAGTGCATGCGCCTCACCGGTGTCCCCGACCTGGAAGTGCTTGGGCGTGTACATGAGCCGCTTTCTTCTATCCTCTGGTCCGACCCCATGGTGAGCCTGCCGAACCACGGCTGGTGCGGGCGGCCGCTCCCTCGACAAGCTCGGGACGAGGTTGGCGTAAACGGAGGCGGGTTGTAAACCCATCGGCGCGTCTTGCCAAAGGTAGGGCGGATCAGGGGACGGGATCGATACGGTGGCGACAGAGCAAGAGCAGCGAGACGGCCAAAGCCCGCGCAGGCGCGTCTTCGAGATCCTCGAGCACGGGCGCCGCCGGGAGCCGGCCTCGCGCGCCATCGATTGGCTCCTGGTCGTGCTCGTGGTGGCCAACGTCGTCGCCACTGTGGCCCACACGGTGCCCGACATCGCCGCCCGCCACGGCGCCGCCCTGCAACTGCTCGATCGGGTCTGCGTGCTGGTGTTTGCCGTCGAGTACCTGGCGCGCATATGGGTCGCCCCCGAGCACCCACTGCTGCATCGGCACACGCCCGCGGGTGCACGCGTGCGCTTTGCGGCGACGCCGCTGATGGTGATCGATGCGCTGGCGCTGCTGCCGCTGCTGCTCGAGCTGCTCTTCCCGCGCAACGAGCTGATGCTGCTGACGCGGCTCGTGCGCTTCCTCAAGCTGGCGCGCTACTCGCCGGCGCTGGCCACCTTGGGCCGCCTGATCGCCAGCGAGCGGCGCGCACTGCTGGCCTGCGTCATCATCTTCACGGGCATTCTGCTGGCGGCGGCCGCGGCCATGCATGTCGTGGAGGGCGCCGTCCAGCCCGACAAGCTCGGCGACATGCCGAAGGCGATCTGGTGGGCAGCCTCCATGCTGGCCAAGATCGGCGGCGGCGAGCTCGCACCCCTGACGACGCCGGGTCGCATCATCGCGGCGATCACGGTGATGCTGGGGATCGTCTGCTTCGCGCTGCCCGTCGCCATCATCGGCCGCGGCTTCTACGAGGAGATCCGCCGCCGCGACTTCGTGGTGACATTCGCCATGGTCGCGCGCGTGCCGCTGTTCGCGCGCCTCGACGCGGCCGCGATCGCCAGTCTCGTCGGCATGCTGCGCGCTCGCACCGTGCCTGCCGCTACGACCATCATCCGCAAGGGCGGGCGCGGCGACGCCATGTACTTCATCGCCAGCGGCAGGGTCGAGGTCGAATCGGCCAACGACAAGGTGGTGCTCCAGGAAGGCGACTTCTTCGGCGAGATCGCGCTGCTGTCGCGGGAGCCGCGCTCGGCTACCGTCACCGCGCTCCGACCCACCGACCTGCTCGTGCTCGATGCCGATGATTTCCTCCGTCTGGTCGACCGGCTCCCCGACATCGGCGCCAAGGTGCAGGC
>VBAB01000474.1 GCA_005888525.1 Alphaproteobacteria bacterium | reverse complement strand
GACCTCTCTTTGATGGGTCGCCACAATGATCACCGAGGCGAACGTGGCCGTCGTCGCCGTCAAGGATGGACAACCAGTCGTTGCCGGCACCGCGCTGCCGGTCGCAGCGATCGTGCACGCGTGCCACGAGAGGACGATCGACCTGGGCCTGGTCGAGCTGGCGGTGCCCGGTCTCGACCGCACGACGCTGGAGCCGATCCTCACCTACTGCGCGGAGCGGCGTTGCGAGGCGGACGACGCCACTTGCCCCGGCTGTCGCCTGCGCATGGAAAAGCGGGGGATCAAGACATTCGACGACTTCGTCGCCCAGCATGGGGAGATCGAGCTCGAGGCGTCTTCCTTGCGCCTGCGCGGATCCGGAACGGAGACGTTGACGGTCCAGAGCCTCGAAGCCCTCGCCATGACCTGGGCGGGGGAGGAGTACTGGTTCTGGGCCCGCCGCGTGCTCCGCAAGCTGCGGCATGGTATCCGCCGCGCCCGCCAGAGCGGTGCACCGCCGCCGGGAGCCGGCACCACGCCGGTATTCATCCTCGTGCGACCGCAGCTCGCCGACAACATCGGCATGGTGGCCCGCGCGCTGGCGAATTTCGGCCTCGACGAGCTGCGCCTGGTCTCTCCCCGCGACGGCTGGCCCAACGAGAAGGCACGCATCGCCGCCTCCGGCGCCAATTTCATCGTCGACGAGGCTCGGGCCTTCCCCACTCTCAAGGAGGCGCTGGGCGATCTCAACTGGGTCGCGGCGACCAGCGCGCGCCAGCGCGACCTCGTCAAGCCCGTGCTCACGCCCGAGCAGGCTGTCGCAGAGGTGCGGCAGCGGATGGCCGAAGGGCAAAGGTGCGGCATCGTGTTCGGGCCGGAGCGCAACGGCCTCGAGACCGTCGAGATCGCCAACGCCGACGCCGTGGTGATGGCCCCCGTCAACCCCAATTTCGCCTCCCTCAACCTCGCCCAGGCCGTTCTCCTCGTCGGCTACGAGTGGATGAAACAGGCCGGAAGCGGCACGCTTGGCCGCGTCACCGCCTACGAGGAGGCGCTGCAGCCGGGACTGAGGACGCGCGGCTCGCCTCCCGCAAGCAAGGAGGACCTTATCGGCCTGTTCGAGCAGATCGAGGGCGAGCTCGACCGGCTCGGTTACTTCAAGCCGCCCGAAAAGCGCCCCAGCATGGTGCAAAACATGCGCACCATGTTCACCCGCATGGGTGCAACGGAGCAGGAAATCCGCACCCTGCGAGGAATCGTGAAGGCCCTTGTGCAGGCCAGGCGTTCCGGGCGCGATTCGCCTTAGTTACGCCTCCTTTTGCATCGAGCGATGCGCGCGTGCCGGGCAGGTGCGAGCCGCCGCTACAAAACGCCATGAGAACGAGCGGGCAACGGGCTGGACAGGTAGGGGCAAGTGGCATGATGGGGAAAGGTGCGAAAGCGGGCGTGGTGCTGCTCTGGGCATGCGCCTTCATGGCTGCCGTGGCAGGCCCCGTGCTCGCCCAGAACAAGGAGCTCAGCGACAAGTCGGTGTCGACGCTGATGCGCTACGCGTGGGGGATGGTGCCGGAGAAGTTCACCACGCCGACGGGCAAGACCATCATCGTGGACAAGTCCAAAGCCAGCGAAGCCATTGTGCCGCTCGATACCGCACGCGAGGTGATCCGCGTGGCGCGCCTCTCGGCCTATGCGCAGCTCTGCGAGCTCCCCGAGGAGCAGCGCGCCAACTTCCAGACGTTCATGCGACGCGAGGAAGCCAAGAGCAAGTGGACGGACCAGCAGATGCTGTTCATCAACCAGCTGCACCTCTTCACCGTGATGACGCTGACGGGCAAGGTGGCGCTGATCGAGAAGGACGGCGACAAGCAGGTCGTCGTTCAGGAGAGCCGGCCCCTGAAAACCGAGAGCTGCACGGACACGGAGCGCAAGAAGGTGCAAGAGCAGGTCATGACCTTCGTGAACTCTGCTCCTATTCCCGGGGCACCCGCTGCTGCCGCGACCGCCGCACCCCCTTCCCTGCCCGCCAAGCGCGCCGAGCCGACGCCCACCAGCCAGAAGAAGTAGGGTCAGGCTCAATATGCTGACGCTATTGCGCCCTGCGCGCGTTGCGCTATAACCCGGGCGCGCGCGGGGCCGTTGGTCCCGCCGATTAGCCACATGCGCACCTGCGGTGGCCGATGCCGAGGCATCGGCTATCCTGTCGGTCCACGGAATCGCTGCGGACAGAGGAGGGAGCGCTCGACAGTTCACGTTGCCATTATCTCACCCGACTTTTGGGAGTACCACGCATGACGAAGCGCGCCCGCGCCAAGTACAAGATCGACCGCCGGCTCGGCCAGAACATCTGGGGCCGGCCCAAGAGCCCCCTCAACAAGCGGGAGTCGCGCCCCGGCCAGCACGGCGAGCGGCGCCAGGCCAAGCTCTCCGACTACGGCCAGCAGCTGCGCGCCAAGCAGAAGCTGAAGGGCTATTACGGCAACATCGGCGAGCGGCAGTTCAACCGCGTCTACAAGGAGGCGCGCCGCTTCAAGGGCTCAACCTCCGAGCACCTGATCGGCCTGCTCGAGCGCCGGCTCGATGCCATCGTCTATCGGGCGAAGTTCGTGCCCACCGTGTTCGCCGCGCGCCAGTTCGTCAGCCACGGCCACGTGACGGTGAACGGCCGGCGGGTGAATGTGCCGTCCTTCCGCTGCCGCGTCGGCGACCTGGTCGAGGTGAAGGAGAAGGGCAAGCAGATGACGCTGCTGCTCGAGGCCATCAAGAGCGCGGAACGCGACGTGCCCGACTACATCGAGGTCGACCACAACAAGATGACGGCCAAGCTCAGCCGCGTGCCGGCCTTGAGCGACGTGCCGTTCCCCATCCACATGGAGCCGAACCTGGTGGTGGAGTTCTACAGCCGGTAGGGTTCACACCTGTCGTCCCGGAATTTGCGGCAGCAAAGTCCCATCTCCGCGCTTGCGCGCTAGGGCCGGGATGACAGCTTTGGGCAGTCACCCCGCCCGCCGCTGCGGCTCTTGGGTTGCCGGCGGGGCGAGCTCGGCGAGACGGGACTGGAGGCTGATGGGCTTGGGGCCGGCGAGGCCGGGGGTCACGGAGTTCGCCCAACCGTAGGCCAGCATGGTCATTATTGCCGAAGCCGCAAAGAAGTAGATGCCGGGCAGCACCGTGGCTTCCGTGTAGCCCGAGGCATTGATGTAGAAGATCATCAGCGCCAACACCATCACATCAGTCATCGAGTAGCGCCCGAGCCATTCCATGGCCGAGATCGACTTGTTGCGGAACTCGGCCGGCATGTCGGGCGAGGTGACCAGGGTCAGCAGGTAGAACAGCTTCATGAACGGAAAGAAGATCGAGAACATGAAGATGACGAAGCACAGGAAGAACTCCTCGTTCTTCCAGAGCGCCCAGATGATGGTGGCGACCGAGTGCTGGTTGGTCCACACGAACACGGTGGTGAAGCGGATGGCGGGCAGCATCACGCCCAGCGCGAAGAACACCGTGGCGAGGATGATGAGGAAGCTGAAGGCGAAGTTGCGCATGGTCGAGGGCGGCTGCGGCAGCTTCTTCACGGCAGCCGGGGTGGCCGGCTCGGCTGTGGTCGCGTCGGTCCTCAGCCACGCGTAGGACAGGATCATGAACAGCACCGCGGCGGTGAAGAAATAGACGCCGTTGAGGCTCTTGGCGTCGTAGACGCCCTGGCTCTTGATGAAGAAGATCGACAGCGACAGCACCAGCACGTCGTGCATCGACCATTTGCCGAGCCATTCGAGCGCCCGCAGCTGGCGGGCGAGGCGTTTGAGCTCGCGGTGCGGCAGCGTGGACAGCAGCAGCAAATAGAGGAGCTTGGTCACGGGCAGCACGATCGAGAAGATCAGCACCGTGATGCCGAGGAAGAGCTGACCCGAGCGGATGAGCGCGTTCACCGTGGAGATGAGCGAGTGCTCGTAGGTGAAGAACACGAACTTGGTGAGCTTGATGATGGGCAGGCTGACGCCCAGCGCCAGGCAGACGCTGGCTGCCACAATGGCCAGGGTCAACAGAAAACGACGGCCGCCGAGCGTCATGATCCCCGCGCGATCCTCTCAAACAAAGACAACGCCGCCCATCCTAGCCGAGGTGAGGCGGCGGCAATATGTCGGCAAGAAGCGAACTTCGGGGATGGGCCGCCGCTGGCCTCAGGCCGTCATTCTGGCCTTGTCGTAGGGGACGCCCTTTTCGTCGAGGAGCTGGGTCAGCTCGCCTTGCTGGAACATCTCGCGGATGATGTCGCACCCACCCACGAACTCGCCTTTGACGTAGAGCTGCGGGATCGTCGGCCACTGTGAGAAGCTCTTGATACCCTCGCGGATGCCCATGTCGTCGAGCACATTGATGTCCTTGTAGTCGACCCCCACGTGACCCAGGATCTGGGCGACCTGTGCCGAGAACCCGCACTGGGGAAAATTCTTGTTCCCCTTCATGAAAAGGACCACGTCGTTGCTGGCGACGGTCTTGCGGATCCAGTCCTGGACGGCCTGCTCGCTCATTGAGCTTCCTTTCGCGGCTTGTGGTTGCGGCCCTCGAACGCGGGCCACGAGAACCCCTTATTCGCTCGAACCAAGATGTGGGCAACGTCTGCGCAAAGTCAATCTTTCGGGGCCGCGGTCGTGAGTGCCAGGGCGTGCAGGACGCCGCCCATGCGCCCCTGCAAGGCCTCGTAGACCATCTTGTGCTGCTGCACGCGCGTCTTGCCGGCAAACTCCTTGGCGACGACATGGGCGGCATAATGGTCCCCGTCGCCGGCGAGGTCCTTGATGGCGACCTCGGCGCCGGGAAAGCGGTCCTTGATCAGCCGCTCGATCTCCTTGGCATCCATGGGCATGGGGCAGGGGCCTTCCGGGGCGAACCGCATGACTTGCGCATATCATACGCGGAGCAATGCGCAGGACGCCACCGACCGTTCAGCCCTCGGTTAGCTCAAGCCGACGCTCGATGCGCTCCAGCCGTCGCTTGATGCGATCGATCTCGCCGTTTGCTGCACATCGGAAACGTGTAGGCCCGAGACGTGACTTTCAGTAGCGGCGACACGGACGTTGAAGAGCCGGAACCCCTCCTGCAGCCCATCAATCTTGCGATCGATCCGCCTGAGGTATTCGAGGACAAAATTCTGAGGTTGTTCGGCCATCTTGATCGATCCGCCGCCGGTAATTCACACAAAAGGTTAGTCATACATCTTCGAGCCTGTCAAGAACGTAAAGAGAACATAAGGCCGGCTTCTATGGTCCCATGAACCGGGGCAGCCAGCCCTCGTGGGCCGTACGCAAATCGTCCAGCGCCAGCACGGACTCGTTCTTGAGCGTGAGCGCATCGCCGCCGACGCGGCCGACCACGCGGGCGGGCAATGCCAGCAGACGAGCGCGCTCGATGATCTCCTCGGCGAGACCTGGCTCCGCTTCCATGACGTAACGGGCCTGATCCTCGCCGAACCAGGCGCCGTGCGCGGGCAGCTTGCCCTCGTAGGGGAAGAGCTGCACGCCGATGGAGCCGGCGAGCGCCATCTCGGCGATGGCGACCAGCAGGCCGCCGTCGCTCACGTCGTGCACCGCGCGCACCTTGCCTTCGCGGATCAGCGAGCGGGTGAGGTTGCCGGCCTTGATCTCGTCGGCCAGGTCCACCGGCGGCGGTGCGCCTTCGAGCTTGCCCGTGACGATCAGCTGATAGAGCGACTGCCCGAGGTGTCCCGCCTCGCGGCCGATGGCCACCAGCAGATCACCTTCGGCTTTCAGCGCGAGCGAGGCGGTGCGGGCGAGGTCCGGCACGAGACCCACGCCGCCGATCGCGGGCGTCGGCGGAATGGCCTGGCCGTTGGTCTCGTTGTAGAGCGAGACGTTGCCGGACACGACCGGATACTTGAGGACCTCGCAGGCTTCCTTCATGCCGGCGATGGCGCCGACGAACTGGCCCATGATCTCAGGCCGCTCCGGGTTGCCGAAGTTCATGTTGTCGGTGATGGCGAGGGGGTCGGCGCCGACGGCCCCCCATGACCGGATCGGCCGCCACATAGCGGGGGGTCACGTCGCAGGTCAGCGCCAGGCCCTTGGTCGTGCCGTGAACGCGCACAATGGCCGCATCGCCGCCGGGGCGCTGGATGGTGTCGCCCATCACCATGTGGTCGTACTGCTCCCAGATCCAACGGCGGGAGCAGAGGTGCTGCGTGCCCATCATGATTTTCAGCGTGTCCAGGATGGCGTTGGGCGCCGGCACCCATTCGGGCAGGATGGCTTTGGGCGGCACCGTCGCGACCCACGGACGCTCGTAGAGCGGCGCAGAGTTGGCGAGCTTGTCGACCGGAAGATCGGCCTCCACATGTCCCTTGTGGGTCACGATCATGCGCCCCGTGTCGGTGGTCTTGCCGATCACCGCGAAGTCTAGGCCCCACTTCCTGAAGATCGCCTCCGCCTCTGCCTCCCGGCCGGGCTTCAGGATCATCAGCATGCGCTCCTGGGACTCGGAGAGCATCATCTCGTAGGCGGTCATGCCGGGCTCGCGCTGGGGCACCTGGTCGAGGGTCAGCTCGATGCCGACGCCGCCCTTGTCCGCCATCTCCGAGGTGGAGGAGGTGAGCCCGGCCGCACCCATGTCCTGGATGGCAACGATCATGTCGGTTGCCATCAGCTCCAGGCAGGCCTCGATCAGCAGCTTCTCAGTGAAGGGATCGCCGACCTGCACGGTGGGGCGTTTCTCGTCCGATTTGTCGTCGAACTCGGCCGACGCCATGGTGGCGCCGTGGATGCCGTCGCGCCCCGTCTTGGAGCCGACGTAGACGACGGGCAGGCCCACGCCCTTGGCGGCGGAGTAGAAGATCTTGTCTTTCTTCGCCAAGCCCACGCACATGGCGTTGACCAGGATGTTGCCGTTGTAGCCGGGGTCGAAGTTGGTCTCGCCGCCGACGGTGGGCACACCCGTGCAGTTGCCGTAGCCACCGATGCCCGCGACCACACCGGCCACGAGATGGCGCGTCTTGGGATGGCTCGGATCGCCGAAGCGCAGCGCATTCAGGTTGGCGACGGGGCGCGCGCCCATGGTGAACACGTCGCGCATGATGCCGCCGACACCGGTGGCGGCGCCCTGGTAGGGCTCGATGTAGGAGGGGTGGTTGTGGCTCTCCATCTTGAAGATGACGGCGTCACCGTCGCCGATGTCGACCACGCCGGCGTTCTCGCCGGGACCCTGGATCACCTGGGGGCCCTTGGTGGGCAGCGTCTTGAGCCACACCCTGGACGACTTATAGGAGCAGTGCTCGCTCCACATCACCGAGAAGATGCCGAGCTCGGTGAGCGAGGGCTCGCGGCCGAGGATCGTGAGCAGGCGCTGGTACTCGGGCGGCGTCAGGCCGTGCTCGGCGACGATCTGGGGCGTGAGGGCGGGCTTGGCGTCGTTCATGCGTGCTGCACTGTGGATTTCGTGGATTTTGCTGCGCCGCTTATAGCCTCCCAGCTGCCGGGTGTCCCGCCGCGGAACGCGAAACCTGGGGTTTTCCAGGCGTTGTGTCGCGACGGTGCGACGCGTTAGCCCACGCACGCTCGGATGGGCTTGGGACTTCGGCAATAGGCGGGCTGGCCGCAAGGGCCTATATGGCTGGCAGGCAAGGCGATTCATCGGCATGGACCCAGATCACCAGCACGCGCATCAGCACCACGAGCATGGGCACCACGACCACGCTGCGCACCCCCACACACGCAATGAGAGCCGGGTCGGCTGGGCCGCGCTGCTGACGGGCGGGTTCATGCTGGTGGAAGCGGCGGGCGGCCTCCTGTCCGGCTCGCTGGCGCTGCTGGCCGACGCGGGCCACATGCTCACCGATGCGGCATCGCTGACGCTGGCCTGGCTGGCGTTCCGCGTAGCCAACCGTCCCGCCGACTGGCGGCGCACCTACGGGTTCCATCGCTTCCAGGTGCTGGCGGCCTACAGCAACGGTTTGGCTCTCTTCTTCATCGCGCTGGCGATCGGCTATGAAGCGCTGCACCGCTTGCGCGAGCCGGTGCAGGTTCTGGCCGGGCCGATGCTCGCGATCGCCGTCGTCGGCCTGCTCATAAATCTGGCAGCAGTCGCCATCCTGCACGGCGCAGAACGCGACAACCTCAATGTGAAAGGGGCGATGCTGCACGCGCTGAGCGACCTTTTCGGCTCCGTCGCCGCCATTGCCGCTGCGTTGGTGATCCTGTGGACCGGCTGGACGCCGATCGATCCGCTGCTGTCGGTGCTGGTGGGGGTCCTGATCTTGCGCAGTGCCTGGTCTCTGACGCGCGAGTCCGGTCACATCCTGCTGGAGGCGGCGCCAGCGCACCTCGACGTGCGCACGCTCAAGGAAGAGTTGGTGACGGTGATGCCCGGCATCGAGGACATCCATCATGTCCATGCGTGGTCGCTGACGCAGGACAGGCCGATGGTGACCCTGCACGCCAAGATCAGGGATGCCGCCGACGGCGGTCGCATCACCGCTGCCATCAAGGGGCACTTGCGCGCCCGCTACGGCGTCGACCACGCCACCGTCGAGATCGAATGCGCCGCGTGCGCCGACGGGCATCGCGCGTGCTGAAGCATCAGCACCTACTTCGCCTCCTCCTTCTTGACATTGGCCGCAGCGAACATCTTGGCGTAGAACTCGAACTGCTCGGTGAGGAACTTGGCGTGCGCGGCGGGCGAGCGCATTTCGGGCGGGAACGGCACAGTGCCGGTTGCCGCGAAGCGCTCGATGATGGCCGGATCGGCGACGAACTTGCCGATCGCAGCGTTCCACCGGTCGATCACCTCTTTCGGCGTGCCTTTCGGGGCATAAGCGCCGTTCCAGATCGTCACCTCCAGCCCCGGCAGACCGGCCTCCTTGTTGGAGGGCACATCCTGCAAGCTCGCCAGCCGCTGCGCGGATGTTACGGCGTAGGCCTTCACAGTGCCGCCCTGGATCTGCGGGACCGCCGTGGTGGCCTGATCGCACAGCACATCGATCTGACCGCCAACCAGATCGTTCATGGCCGGCCCTGTGCCGCGGTAGGGCACCATCGCCAGCTTCACGCCGATCTGCTGCTGCAGAACCGTGGCGCACACGTACGAGTTGGACCCGACACCGGCAAAGGCGATGGTGGCCTTGTCACCCTTCTCCTTGAGCCAGGCGACCAGCTCCGCCAGCGTCTTGGTCTCGAGCGTCTTGCGGCTGAGCACGACCATCGGACCCGTGTTGATGAGGCCCATCGGCTCGAACGCCGTGCGCGAGTCGAACTTCAAGTTCGAGTAGAGCGCCGGCGCTGCCGTCAGCCCACTGTGGTGCGTGAGGATGGTGTAGCCGTCGGGTGCGGCGTTGGCCGCTCGGTCGGTGCCGGTGGTGCCGCCGGCGCCGGCGACGTTTTCGATCACCAGCTGCTGGCCGAACTGCCGTCCGACGTGATCAGAGAGCAGACGCGCGATGGTGTCGGAAGGGCCGCCCGCGGCGAACACGACGATCACGGTGATCGGCCGCAAGGGATAGCCCTGCGCGAGCACCGCCAGGGGCAACGCTGCCGCCAGGATGGCTAATCCCAGCACTCGTTTCGCTTTCGTGAGATACATGCTTCTTGTCCTCCCGCAGTTCTTATTGTTCCGGCTCTTGTTCGACGGATGCAAAGAGGGTCAGCAGAAATACCTCGATGTCAATTGCTGGAGTGGCCGGGCGGGTCATCAGGGACGAGTTGGCCCTTGGTAGCTGCCCCTGCTCGGAATACGCCCGCGCTCAGTGCAGGGTGGCGAGGAGGCTTTCGAACAGCTTGCGGCCGTCGCTGCCGCCGAGCATGGGCTCGAACAGGCGCTCGGGATGCGGCATCATGCCGAGCACGCGGCGGGAGCGATCGCAGATGCCGGCGATGTTGCGCTGGGCGCCGTTGGGGTTGGCGGCCGCGGTCGCATTGCCGGCCTTGTCGACGTAGCGGAACACCACGCGCCCCTCGGCCTCGAGCTCGTCCAGCGTGGCCTCGTCGGCGAAGTAGTTGCCGTCGCCGTGGCCGATGGGGATGCGGATCACCTCGCCCTTTTGGTAGTGGCTGGTGAAGAGCGTGTCGGGCTGCTCGACCTTGAGACGCACGTCCCGGCAAACGTACTTCAGCGAGGCGTTGCGCATGAGCACGCCAGGCAGCAGCTCCGTCTCGGTCAGCACCTGGAAACCGTTGCAGATGCCGAGCACGGGGGTGCCCCGCTTGGCCCTGGCGACGACGTCGCGCATGACAGGCGAGTGGGCGGCCATGGCGCCGCAGCGCAGGTAGTCGCCGTAGGCGAAGCCGCCGGGCAGCACGATGATATCGCAGGCGGGCACCGTCGTGTCCGCATGCCAGACCATCCGCACCGGCCGTCCGGCCACCGCCTCCAGTGCCACCTTCACGTCGCGGTCGCAGTTTGATCCGGGAAAGACGACGACGCAGGCGTCCATCTGTGTTCTCTGCCTTTCGTCCTAGGGCAGGATGCGGAAACTCGCGAAGAAGGCGTCGATGGCCTCCTTGCGCTGCTCGAAGCCCTCTTTCGGCGCACGCGCCATCAGCCGATAGCGTAGACCCGGCGTAATCAGGAACTGCACAGCGGCGCGACGCTCGCCGAGCCCTAAGAACTTGATCTCGGGGCAAGCGACGTCGGCCGTATACACGACTCGCGCCGCTTCGAGAACCTGCTTGGCGTTGTCGATCTTGACACGCGCCTTGTCGGACTCACCGCAAACGGCCTCGGGCAGCTCGGCCTTGAACTGCGCCTCGTCATAGCGTTGCGCGAGATCGGCAGGCGTCTTGCCCGCTTCGTCGGGGACGGGCTCGGCGCCCACCTCCAGGACCAGCGCGGCGGCGGCGCTCGCCATAGCGCTCTTCTCCGGGTCGAGCTCGGTCGAGCAGACGGCGTCGAGCGTTCCTGGTCCCTCATCGTGCCGACAACCTGCCGGCAGCGCCACGCTGTAGCGATATTGGCTGCTCTCGAAGGCCTTTGTCTCGGCCGTCGTCTGGGCGAACGCGAAGGAGACAAGGAGCGCCGCGCACAGCGCCAATGTGCCACCACTCAGCGGCATCAGCGCGACGCGCCGGGCGGGCAATGCAAGAAACTCGGCAACTGGCATTACTGCACGAGCTCGTAGGCGTAGTTCTCGATAACCGTGTTGGCGAGAAGCTCTTTGCATATCCGCTCTACCTGCTCGCGCGCCCTGCCCTCGTTGGCTTCGGCCAGGTCGACCTCGATGTATTTGCCTTGCCTGACATCGTTCACGCCGGTGAAGCCGAGGCTCGCCAGCGCGTTCTGGATCGCCTTGCCCTGCGGGTCGAGGACGCCGTTCTTCAGCGTGACCTTGATGCGTGCCTTCATGCTTGTCCTGGTGAGATGGTGAGGTGGTGAGTGGTCAGTGGTGAGTAGCAAGTTGGGCGGGCGTGTTCCACTCAAGTCACGCTACCACTCACCACTCACCATCTCACCACTCACTTTCTTCAATTCGGCTTGGAGCTGACCAGCACCGGTCCGCTGCCCTTGGGACGAGGGTTCTCGGTGAGCACGCCCAGGCGGCGCGCCACTTCCTGGTAAGCCTCGAGCACCCCTCCGAGGTCACGGCGGAAACGGTCCTTGTCCAGCTTGTCGGAGGTGGCCGCGTCCCAGAGCCGGCAGCAGTCCGGGCTGATCTCGTCGGCGAGCACGATGCGCATCTGCTCGTTCTCCCAGAGCCGGCCGAACTCCACCTTGAAGTCGACGAGGCGGATGCCGATGCCGCAGAACAGGCCGACGAGGAAATCGTTGATCCTCAGGCCCAGGGCCATGATCTCGTCGATCTCGGGCGGGTTGGCCCAGCCGAACGCCGTGATGTGCTCCTCGCAGACCATCGGGTCGCCCAGGGCGTCGTTCTTGTAGTAGAACTCGATGATCGAGCGCGGCAGAGGCTTGCCTTCCTCCAGGCCGAGGCGCTGGGCGAGCGAGCCGGCCGCGACATTGCGCACGACCACCTCGAGCGGGATGATCTCCACCTCGCGGATCAGCTGCTCGCGCATGTTGAGGCGGCGCACGAAATGCGTGGGCACGCCGATCTCGCCGAGCCTGGTGAAGATGTGCTCGGAGATGCGATTGTTGAGCACGCCCTTGCCTTCGATCAGCGCGTGCTTCTTGTTGTTGAAGGCCGTGGCGTCATCCTTGAAGTGCTGGATGAGAGTGCCGGGCTCTGGTCCTTCGTAGAGCACCTTGGCCTTGCCCTCGTATACGCGACGCCGCTTGTTCATTCTTCGCATCCTCGTGCCTGCGTTTCTTTCAGCTGGATTGGCGATAGGGACGAATGCTCCCCTTTGAAATTGCAGCGCGTTTTCCTATGTTGCAGCGCAGGACGAGGGCTGGCCCTGCGCGTGGGGCCATGGTTGGACAGTAGCCGAACGTAGGTGCGGAAACAATCAAAACGCCAGCTCGCATGCACAAGGCTCTACCCCGCTGGAATGACACTTGATTGATTGCGACGGCGCCATCAGGTAATTGCTCGGGGAGGCGCCGGCAGAGCGGAACATCCCGCGAACGCACAACGCCCCACGGAGATTGCGAATGACCAGCTTCAGTGATCGTGAAAAGTCTTTCGAGAAGAAATTCGCTATGGACGAGGAGCTCAAATTCAGGTCGGAAGCGCGCCGCAACAAGATGCTGGGGCAGTGGGCGGCCGAGAAGCTCGGCCTGTCGGGAGCGGCGGTGGACGACTACGTCAAGGCGGTGCGCAAGGCCGACCTGCTCGAGAAAGGCGACGAGGACGTCTACCGCAAGATCAGGAAGGACCTGGACGACAAGGGCGTGCGCGTCTCGGACGCCGAGTTGCGCAAGGCCATGGCCGACTTCCTGCATACGGCGCTCGAGCAGATCGAAGGCGAAGGCAAGAGCAAGTCCTCTTGAGCGATCGTCCGCAGCCGAGCTTCGGCGACGCCGCGAGCGGATTGACTTGGCCTTTGCGCCTGATTACCTGCTTGCAAGCGAACACCCTAGACTGCGCCCCTGAGGAGAGGCACATGGCAACCAAGTCGCGCATGGCCCAGAGGGCCAACATTGCGTCCGTCGACCCGATCTGGGCCGAGCTGCGCCAGGAGGCCGAGGAGGCCGTGCGCAACGAGCCGGCACTCGGGGGTTTCATCTACGCGACGATCCTGAGCCAGGACAGGCTCGAGGATGCCGTGTGCCATCGCTTGGCGCAGCGGCTCAATCACTCCGACGTGGACGCGGGCCTCATCGGCCAGACCTTCATGCAGGTGCTAGCCGACCGCCCCGAGCTCGGTCGCGCCTTCCGCGCCGATCTCGCGGCCGTCTACGACCGCGATCCCGCCTGCGGCCGCTACATCGAGCCGCTCCTCTACTTCAAGGGCTTCCACGCCCTGGTGACGCATCGCTTCGCCCATGAGCTGTGGAAGCGCGGGAGGCGCGACTTTGCACTCTACCTGCAGAGCCAGAGCTCGCGCATTTTTGCCGTCGACATCAATCCGGCCGCGCAGATCGGCATCGGCATCATGCTCGACCATGGCACCGGCATCGTCATCGGCGAGACGGCGACGCTCGGCGACAACTGCTCGCTGCTGCAGGGCGTGACGCTCGGCGGCACCGGCAAGGAGACCGGCGACCGGCACCCCAAGATCGGCGCCAACGTCATGATCGGCGCCGGCGCCAAGGTGCTGGGCAACATCACAGTCGGCAACTGCTGCCGCATCGCCTCGGGGAGCGTCGTGCTCAAGGACGTGCCGCCCGAGACGACCGTGGCGGGCGTACCGGCCAAGGTGGTGGGACCGGCCGGTTGCCCCGAGCCCGCGCGCACCATGGACCAGAGACTGCTGCCCGACGACTGCGGCTGCGGCAGCTAGAGCAGGATCGCTTCGGATTGATTCACTTTGTTCGACTGCCGAAGCGTGCAGTTCATAGACTCGAGAGCAACATTCACGTTCCATGATCGAAGCGAAGTGCTTCGATCAGCAATGATCTTTCTCTAGGAGAGCGACCCTCGTGGATCCGCAAGAAATGGTGCGCGTGCAGGCCTACATGCGCAAGGTGTTCGGCACCAAGACGCTGTCGGTGCGGGCGCGGCCGAAGATCAGGGACTCGGCCGAGGTCTACGTCGGCGACGAGTTCATCGGCACGCTGACCCGCGAGGACGAGGAAGGCGAGCTGTGCTACCAGTTCCAGATGGCGATCCTCGAGCTCGACCTCGAGGAGATGTGACCGCGCTGCGGACTATCGGCCGGGCGCGCTGCGCACGCCAGCAATCGGCAAGGACGAGTTCGCCTCCCGCGGGTCCAGCGTCATCCAGATCATCGGATTGAGATAGGACTGCCGCATGATGTACTCGTAGCGGGTGCGGTTCCACGACTTCACCTCGTCGACCTTGTTGTCGAGGATGAAATCACCCTGCACCGTACGAGCCGTCAGCACGGCATGGCCCTCGCCCTTCTCGTCGCGCACGACGGTCATCAGCAGGGCGCTTGCAGGCCAGCCGCGCGCCATCAGGCGTTTGCGCTTCAGGAGCGCGTAATCCTCGCAGTCGCCCCTGGTCGTCGGGATGGTCCAGTATTCGGCCACGCCGTAGATTTCCATGTCGGTGGCGGGCGCGATCTCCCGGTTCACGGTGCGGTTGAGGGCGTCGAGCTCGCTGAGCCGCTCGGGCGTCGCCGAGAAGCGCTGCTCCTCCTGCGGACCCTGCCTGCACTCCTCAGGCACGCGCTCGCAAAACTGCACGAACCCATAGGGCGGCTGCGTTACGCCGAACACGCGCATGTAAGGCGAGCCGCGGTCCTGATCTTTTGGCAGGCCCGCGGGATCGGCGAATGCCGCCGAGCCCAGAACCGGCGCGCTCACGATCGCCGCCAGAATTATGACGCGTACCCGTCTCATGTCCGGCCCTCAACTCCCACTGCCAATCTACTGCTTACGTTCTGCGATTTGCTGAGCGACCGGGCTGCGTTTCGAGACAAGTTTCACGCGTCATTGACTCGATTTGCCGCTTACGCGCACACCGTACCTTAACCAAGTCGCCGCTTCCGGGTTCCCGCCTCGTTGTTCCTGGCCGCGTGACTCGCGCGAAAGTTGCAGTCCCTCAACCGAAGTAGCGCCGCAGCGCGG
>VBAB01000473.1 GCA_005888525.1 Alphaproteobacteria bacterium | reverse complement strand
GACCCGCCGGTCATGGATGCACGCGCACCAGCTTTCCCAATTGCGACGCAACAGTTCGTCATGCCCGCACTTGTTGCGGGCATCCAATGTTTCCCTGCGCGTGGGCCGTGGGATTGGATGGCCGTGACAAGCACGGCCATGACGAAGATAAGGCGATTGAAAAAGATGGCCGCCTCGCGGTTTGATTGACGCAGTTCGTGCCAGGCCCGACAATCACCCGACGCGGCGTAACGGCGCCGGCAGCTCGGTTGCCGGGAGGAGGGCCTCATGGAACACGCGACACAGGTCGCGCTCACGAAGAGGGTGATCGACTTCGTCGACCGCAACACGACCGAGCTCGCCGACGCCGTCTACCTCAATCCCGTCTCCACCTACACCAGCCCTGAGCAGGCAGAGCGCGAGCGCGAGCTGCTGTTTCGCGGCCATCCGCTGTTCTTCGCGCTGTCCTGCGAGCTGCCGAAGCCGGGCGACTACCGCGCCGACGATTTGAGCGGCGTGCCGATCCTGGTCGTGCGCGGCAACGATGGCCGGCTCAACGCCTTCCTCAACGTCTGCCGGCATCGCGGAGCCAAGGTGGCGACCGGGCGCGGCTCGGGCAAGCGCCTGTTCGTGTGCCCCTACCATGCCTTCACCTACGATCTCGACGGCCGCCTCACGAAGCTGCCCGCGGAAGGATTTCCCGGCCTCACCTGCGACGACCGCAGCCTCGTGAAGATCCCCGTCGCCGAGCGCCACGGCCTGATCTGGGTGCAGGCGACGCCCGGCGCCGACCTCGATGTGGACGCCCTGCTCGGCGGCCTCGGGCCGGAGATGGCCTCCTACAATCTCGCGAGCTACAGCCACTACAAGACCCAGATGCTCACCAAGGACATGAACTGGAAGCTCGTGATCGACACGTTCCTGGAGACATGGCACGTGGCGACGCTGCACCGCGAGACGGTCGGACCCATCTTCCAGCCCAACGTCAATGTCTTCGATGCCTTCGGCCGCAACGGTCGGCTGATCATCCCGCGCCGGACCATGATGGAGCTGAAGAGCCAGCCCGAGAGCGGCTGGGATTTCCTCGAGCACAGCGCCATCGTCTACACGCTCTTCCCCAATGCGCTGCTGGTGTGGCAGGGCGACCATTTCGAGACGTGGCGCTCGTTTCCAGTCGGCGACGCCACGGCCAAATGCGTCGCCGAGGCGGCGCTGTTCACGCCCAAGCCCGCTGTCACCGACAAGGAGAAGCGCCACTGGGACCGCAACTTCGATCTGCTGATGCGCACGGTCGACGCGGAGGACTTCCCCGTCTGCCTCGACATCCAGAGGGGCTTCGGTGCCGGAGCCCAGCCGCACATCACCTTCGGGCGCAACGAGCCGGCGCTCGGCCACTACCACCGCAGCTTGCGGGAGGCGCTGGGGCGAGATGCTGATGGAAGCACTGAGGCTTTCGATTGGGGAACGTGAATCTCGCTCCAAGCTGAAGAAGCCGAAGCGAACCTGCCCTGGGGCTCAATCCCCCTTGAAACCCACGATCACCACGGTGGTGTTGTCCTGGTAGAGGTCGCCGGCCGCATCGACGGCTGTGAGCAGCGCGTCGGCGATGGCATCGGGGCCGCGCGCCGCATGCGCCTCCACCTGGCTCAGGATTTCCGCATGGCTCAAGGTCTGGATGCCGTCGCTGGCGATGATCACCACGTCGCCGGGCTCCAGCGCCAGCGGCAAGCGCGAGCGGTCGATGAGATCGATGTCGGCCCCGGTCAGCGCCGAGCGCAGGAAGTGCCGGCGCGGATCGGCATGGGCGTCCTCCCAGCTCATCTTGCCGGCCGCCGCCAGCTTGTCGATCTCGGGCGCCAGCGAGTGGTCCTCGTTCAAGAGAAAGATTTCGCCCCGGCGCACCAGGAACATCGGGCTGTCGCCGACGCTGACCCATTCGACCCCGGCGGGCCCGAAGGCCGTGCCCACCAGCGTGCAACCCATGCCGTTGAGCGCCGGGTTGTCCTCGACGCATCCCGCGATCGCCGCGTTGGCGAGCTGCAGGGCCTCGGCGAGCCGGGCCGGCACCTCGCCGGAGGACGTTTCATAGGCGCGCATGAAGATCTGACATGCAGTGGAGCTCGCAAGAGCTCCACCGGCATGCCCGCCCATGCCATCCGCCAGCACCGCCGTCAGCTGTTCGGCGCTCCCATGCTGGGCCGCGGCGGCCGAGCCCGGGTTGCCCGGCTCGGCACGGACCAACGCCGCGTCCTCCTGGTAGCTTCTCGAACCCCTGCTCGAGCGGCTCGCAAATTCCAAGGCCACCGCTACTCCTTGAGATCGGACAACTCCGACCAGTCGAATTCTTCGCCGCAAAACGGCACGAAGGCAAGCTGAGTGCGGCCCATGGTTATCACGTCCATCAGCTCCAGCTTCACCGCACCCGTCGGCTTCTTGTCGTTTATCGCAACGATGTTGGTCTTGGAAAGGTTGGGCACGAAGAGGAACGACCGGTCCATCGAATCATAGCGGATGTAAGCCTGCTCCTCCGAGGAGATCGTCGCATCCCCGAAATCGATCGGGATGCGCTGGTCCTTGCCCCGGCCGACGGCGTTGTTGCCCTCGTAGACGGGGCGGTAAGCCCCCAGTCCCGGCCCCCCGACCACCACCAGCCAGCCGACCACGGGGTCGGAATGGAAGCCGTTGCGCAAGACCTTGGGCTTACCCCGCACCGCCTGAGTCTTGGAGGGATCGACGGCGGCCACGGCTGGGGCGGCCGTCTTCGGCCCGACCGCGGCCGCGCGCAGGGACTGGGTGGCGGGGTCGCCGGCCTCGAAGTGCCTGGGGTCGCGCGTCACTCCCTTGGCATCGCGCACTGCGTCACTGGTACTCCCGGCATGGGAAGCGACGACGGGGATCTCGGGCGGCCGACCGGCAACCGGCGCGGCTGGGGTTTTCTGGGCCTCCGGCGGGGCCTTGCCGGACACCCGATCGGTCCTCCCGCCTATGCTGATCTCACCCGAGCGGTCGTCCCGGCTCGCCGCGTTCAACGCGTCGCGCAGCGATCCGAGAATACGATTCGGCAATGACCCGTTCGGCTGCGGCGGTTGCCCGTTCGCGGCGCGCTTTTCGTCCTTCATGGTCCTCTCCTTCTCCCATGAGCCATTGCGGCTCCTCAAGCTGGTGTGCTCTCGAATTTCAACCGTGTCCGCCCGAGCTCGATCACGTCCCCGTCGGCCAGTCGGGCCCGGGGCAGTCGCGCGCCATTGATTCGCACGCCGTTGCCGTCCTTGCCGCTCAGATCGGTGATGACGAACTCCTCGTCCCGGGTGCGCTCGATGACCGCGTGATGGCGATGCACGGTCGTATCCGGCAGCCGGATGTCATTGTCCTGATGCCGCCCGATGCGGACGAGCCGGCTGCCGAGCGGCAGCGTGCCGGAGTCGCCGGTTTGCACGGTCAGCCATGCCTCGTGCGACCACAGGGGTATGTCGGCGCCGGTGGGCGTTTCTGTGTTCGGCTCTTGCTCGCCTGTCCGCAGCCGGGCGGCGCGAATCGCCGCGCGTTGCGCCCTGCGGCTTGCCACCGACTGCACGAGCAAGGAAACCAGTGCGACCGCCGGCAGCACGAGAAACGCGCCCAGGGCGATAACCAGGGTCGGTGCCCGCACGTATCCGGCTTCCAGGAGCGCGCGAGCGCGCGCCAGCGTTGCAGTGAAAGAATTCCGCCAGTCCTCGGTGACCATTGCGCTGCCGGCGCTGGACTGCGTCTGGGCGGTGACGGCGATCTGGTGTTCGGCAACGGCGCTGCGCGCCGGCTCACCCTCGGCCGAAGCTGCAACAGCAAGGCAAGGTGCCACCCAGAGGGCGATCGCGAGCAGAGCGGCCGGAATTTGTGTTGGCGCCATTTCCAACTCTTTGAGTAGAACCGTGCCGGAGCATGAGGGCAGGAACATGGCCACCACGATTGAACCTGCGTACAAACGCAGCAGTTCGGTGGACTGCCCCATCGTTCTGCCACATTATTGCCAGCACCCTGCGGCAGTTCCGCTCTGGGCGGCGGCCGGAAATCCGGACGCGGTGACAGCGCGAAGGAGGTCACGACAGTTGCGGGGCAGTGCTCCCCCTTGTGCTCCTACCGGTGGGCCGTGATGGGAATGGCGATGCAACCCAAGCCGGCGTCCAATACCAACCTGCTGGCTCTGCCGGACGGGACGGAGCTGGTCGGCGACTACCGCATCAAGCGCGTGCTGGGGGCCGGCGGTTTCGGCATCACTTATCTGGCCGACGAGATGGCGCTGGCGCGGCTCGTCACCATCAAGGAGTACTTCCCGGCCGACTTCGCCGCGCGCCGCTCCACATCCGATGCCTCGCCGCGCTCGCAAGATTGCGCCGAAGACTACAAATGGGGCCTCGAGCGCTTCATCGAGGAAGCGCAGACGCTCGCCCGCTTCGTCCACCCCAACATCGTGCGCGTGTATCGCTACTTCCGGGCCAACAACACCGGCTACATGGTGCTCCACTTCGAGGAAGGGGGCAGCTTCAAGGCCTGGCTGAAGGGCTTGAAGCGCGCGCCGCGCCAGAACGAGCTCGACAAGATCCTCAACCCCCTGCTCGACGCGCTGGAGATGGTGCACGGCGGCGCCTTTCTGCACCGCGACATCGCCCCCGACAACATCATCATCCGCAAGGACGGGTCGCCGGTGCTGATCGACTTCGGCTCGGCGCGCGGCGAGATCGCCTCCCATTCCAAGACGGTGAGCGCGCTCGTCAAGCCGGGCTACAGCCCCTACGAGCAGTACGCCACCACGTCGCGCCAGCAAGGGCCGTGGACGGATATCTACGCGCTCGGCGCGACCCTCTACCATGCGGTGTCGGGCAAGCGTCCGCCCGATGCGCCCTCGCGCATGGTCAACGACGAGTACGTGACGGCCCGAGCCGTTGCGCTCAGCTCCTACCGGCCGACGTTCCTGGCGGCGATCGACAAATCGCTGCGGCTCGAAATCGGCGAGCGCCCGCAATCGGTGGCGCAATGGCGCGAGCAGCTGCTGGCGCCCGAGCCCAAGCGCGATCGCGGGCGACTCAGTCTCAGCCGCGCGCTCGAGCGCCTGCGCACGGGGGATCCGGCTCGCAGCGGTCCGCCGCCAAGACGGCAAGGCAGCACCGAGCCGCTCTCGCAGGCTCCGAGCCTGGTGCCCGTGCCGCCCGACGCTCCGCAGCCCAAGGGCCAGCTGCTCGACTTCATCGACGCGCTGAAGAAGCGCCGGTCGGGGCTCGCCGCCAAGAAGGCCTCGCCGCCCCCGGCCCGGCCCTCGCCTGCACCGGCTCCGCCGCCGGCTTCGGTATCACGGCCGGCCCCCGCCGACCCGCAATTCGGCCTGGGCTATGGACCGCCACCCGAGGCCGCCTCGGGAAGTGCCATG
>VBAB01000472.1 GCA_005888525.1 Alphaproteobacteria bacterium | reverse complement strand
CGTCTGCACCGTCTGCTGCTCGATGTCATCAAAGACGAGTTCGACCGCGAGGGCGGTGCCGATATCAACAGCGTTCAGGCGCTGCTCCTCAACAATATGGGCGACGACGAGCTCACGGCGGGTGAGCTCAAAACGCGGGGCTACTATCTGGGCTCCAACGTCTCCTACAACCTCAAGAAGCTCGTGGAGATGGGCTATCTCCACTACAAGCGGTCCGACAAGGATCGCCGGTCGGTGCGGGTCAGCCTGACCCCCAAGGGGGTCGAGGCGCGCGAGACGATCCAGAAGCTCTACCAGCGCCAGCTCACCTCGGTGGAAGCGGTCGGCCAGGTGTCGCTCGACGATTTCAAGAGCCTGAACAAGGCCCTCGTGCGGCTCGAGCGCTTCTGGACGGACCAGATCCGCTACCGCCTGTAGGTCTCGGCCCCTCCCGCTCCTGATCGACGCCGGCTGCCCATCGTGGCCGGTGGCCGCCCGTCCGTGCCTTGGCGCTCAACACCGGTCGGCCCCTCGTTGCGATCAAGACGGATATGGTCCTCAACGCACGTTTACTTGAAAGTGGGGGCTTTGGGGGTTTGCAATCCGGCGACCCTCGCGCAAAGCGTCTCCACGCCCTAGAATACCTTGGGCTGGGGCGTCCATGGCTTCTAGGACCCGGTGGTTCCGGGCGGTAGGGTGCAGGGTGGCAGTCGAGTACATGAAGGCGAGGCGGCTGGGACTGTATGTGGCCGGCGCAACTGTTGGCGTCGGCCTTTCGTATTTGTTGGCGGTCCTGCCGCACACCGGCCCGCCATCCCCCGAGGTCCCCAAGGCTGTCGCCAAAAAGGGCGAAGGCAAGGGGCGCGCTCCCGCCGCTCCCGTCACGGCGGCAACCGTGATCGCGACAGACATGCCCGTCATTCTGGCGGCACCCGGCACCGTTGAGCCGTTCGCCAACGTCGCCGTCAAGACACGCGTCGATGGCCAGATCGTCGAGGTTGCCTTCAAAGAGGGCGACTTGGTCAACGAGAACGATATCCTCTTTCGCCTCGACGATCGCCTCGTGAAGGCGCAGATCGCCCAGGCGGAAGCGAGCATCGCCAAGGACCAGGCCAGCCTGCGGGATGCCGAGGCGACGCTGGTGCGGCGCGAGGCGCTGATCGGCAGGAAGATCGTGACCGAGGCCGCGCTCGATCAGGCTCGCTATGCCGTGGAAGGGCTGAAAGCGAGCATCGCTGCCGGCGTGGCGCTGCTCGAGTCACAGAAGACCCAGCTCGACTATCTCACCATCCGTGCCCCGATCACCGGTCGCACCGGCAGCCTCAGCGCCAAGATCGGCGCCATGGTGCGCGGCGTCGACGCGGCGGCGGCGCTGGTGACCATCAACCAGACCAAGCCGATCTGGGTGACGTTCGCCGTACCGCAGAGCGAGCTCGGCGCCCTGCGGCGTGCGCTTGCCGGCAAGGCCTTGGCCGATATCAAGATCCCTGGCGGCGCGAAGCGGACAGTCGTGCAGGGCACCATCGGCTTCGTCGACAACCAGGTCGACAAGCAGACCGGCACGATCACGGCCAAGGTGATTGCCGAGAACGGCGATGAGGTCTTGTGGCCGGGGCTATCGGTCGAGGTCGCGCTCACCGTGGAGCTGAAGCGGGGCATGCTGGCGGTGCCGGCTGCAGCGGTTCTGCCGGCGCAGCAGGGTATGATCACCTGGGTCATCGGCCCGGACAACAAGGTTGCGCCGCGCACGGTTGCGGTCGAGCGCATCGTCGGCCAGACGGCTTACCTGAGCGACGGGGTGAAGGCCGGCGAGCGCGTGGTGACCGATGGCCAGATCCGCCTCGCGCCCGGCAGCGCGGTCAATATCGAGGAGCCAGGCCGTCCACCGCCTGCCGGCACGCCGGCGTCGGAGGAGCGGCGCATGAACGGCCGCGGCTAGGCCGAGGGAAGCCCGCGCATGCGTATCTCGGAGCTTTGCATCCGCCGCCCGGTCATGACGACGCTGGTCATGGCCTCGCTGCTGCTCGCCGGCTTCTTCGGCTATCGCCAGCTGCCCATCGCCGCCATTCCGCGCATCGAAGTGCCGACCATTACGGTCAGCGTGCAGTACCCCGGTGCCAGCCCCGACACCATGGCCGTCTCGGTGGCGGCTCCGCTCGAGCGGCAGTTCGCCACGATCGCGGGCATTACGGCGATCACCTCGCTGAGTACGCAAGGCAACACCCAGATCGCGCTGGAATTCGACCTCAACCGCAACATCGATGCCGCTGCTCTCGACGTGCAATCCTCGATCTCGGTGGCGATGGCGCGCCTGCCCATCGACCTGCCGGCGCCGCCTGCCTACCGCAAAGTCAATCCTGCCGACTCGCCGATCATCTTCCTGGCGCTCACCTCCGACACCGCGCAGTCGCAGGAGATGAACGAGTTCGCCGACAAGGTGATGAGCCCGAAGCTGTCCACCCTGCCGGGCGTCGCGCAGATCAACATCCAGGGCGCCCAGAAGCGCGCTGTGCGCATCAAATACGATCTCGACGCGCTGGCGACGCGCGGTATATCGGTCGAGGAGGTCAGGTTGGCCGTGACCGCGCTGTCCTCGGTGGCCCCGATCGGCAGCATACGCACCGGGCAGCAGTACTACATCCTGGAGATCAAAGGCGCCGAACCCTACGCGGCTTATTTCAAGCCGGCGGTGGTGGCCTGGCGCAACGGGGCACCGGTGCGGCTGGAGGATGTCGCCAAGGTTGAAGATTCGGTGGAGGACGATGAAGCGAGGACGGAGTTCAACGGGGTTCGCTCAATCATCGTTTCCGTTCAGCGTCAACCTGATGCCAACACGGTCGCCGTCACCGACGCCGTGCACCAGATGCTGCCGGAATTCGACCGGCTGCTGCCGCCGACCATCAAGCTCAGCGTCTTGAGCGACCGATCGGAGTCGATCCGCGACTCGGTGCACGACGTGCAGCTCACCCTGATGTTGACGGCCGTGCTGGTCATTCTCGTCATCCTGGCATTCCTGCGTACCTGGCGCGCCACCTTCATCCCGGCCATTGCGCTGCCGTTGTCGATCATCGGCACCTTTGCCGGCATGTCGATGTTGAACTTCTCCCTGGACAACGTGAGCTTGCTGGCGCTCACGCTCGCATTGGGCTTCGTCGTCGACGACGCCATCGTCGTGCTCGAGAACATCGTGCGCTACGTCGAGCAGGGGATGAAGCCGTTCGACGCGGCCATCAGGGGTGCCAACGAGATCGGCTTCACGGTGCTGTCCATTACTCTGTCGCTGGTGGCGGTGTTCATTCCGATCCTGTTCATGGGCGGCATCGTCGGGCGCTTCTTCTTCGAGTTCGCCATGACGATCAGCATCGCTATCGCGCTGTCGGGCTTCATCTCGCTCACGCTGACGCCGATGCTCTGCTCACGCCTGCTCAAGTCCCACCACGACGCGGAGAAAAAGGCCAACCTGCTCTCGCGCGCGTTCGAGGGCGGCTACAATCTCATGGCGAGGGGATACCGCGTCACGCTCGACGCGTCTTTGCACGTGCCCTGGCTGATGTGGATGTTGACGCTGGGCACCGTGGTGGCGACGGTCATCGCCTTCGGCGCGGTCAAGAAGGGCTTTCTGCCCACCGAGGACACCAGCATCATCATCGTACGCACGGAAGCGGCGCCGGACGTCGGATTCAACGCCATGCTCGACCGGCAGCGGGCCGTGGCGGAGCGGATCCTGGCCGATCCCGACGTGCTCTACATCAACTCCAACGTCGCCCAGAGCTTCTTCAATCCCACCCTCAACCGCGGCTCGATCTTCGTGCAGCTGAAGGTGCGTGGCGATCGCCAGGGCAAGGGCAGCATCACGGACGTGCAAACGCGCCTGCGCCGCAACCTGGCCGGCATCCCCGGCATTCGCGCCTTTCCCGTTCCGCTGCAGAATTTGCGCATCGGCAGCCGAAGCGGCGCTGCCCTCTACCAATACACGCTTACCAGCGTCAATCAGACCGAGCTATACGACAACGCGCAGCGGCTGATCGATCGCGTGAAGCAGGCACCAGGCTTCACCGACGTCACCAGCGACCTAACGCTCGGCGCGCGGCAACTGACGCTCAACATCGACCGCGACGAGTTGGCACGTCTCGGGCTGACCATGGACGTGGTGCGTTCGACGCTCTACTCCGCCTTCGGCATCCGCAAGCTGGCCACCGTCTACACGCCCTCCAACGACTATGCCGTGCTGATCGAGACGGACCGGGCGCAACAGCTCGATCCTGCCGTGCTCTCCAAGGTGTACGTGCGCTCGGCCACGGGCCAGCAGGTTCCTCTGAGTGCAGTCACCAGCGTCAAGCTGGGTCCGGGCCCCGTCTCGGTTGCGCGTCAGAGCCAGTTGCCGGCCGTCACCATCACCTTCAACCTGGCGACAGGCTACACGCTGGGCCAGGCGGTGATCGCCATGCGTGAGCTCGAGCGCGAGGTGAGGATGCCCGCGACCATCACCGGCCAGTTCGCGGGCACGGCGCAGGTGTTCGAGAGCTCGTTCCGCGACCAACCCATCCTGATCCTCGCCGCGATCCTCACGATCTACATCGTGCTGGGCATCCTCTACGAGAGCTTTATCCACCCAATCACCATCCTGTCCGGCTTGCCCTCCGCCAGCCTGGGTGCGCTGTTGATCCTCTATCTGTTCGACGTCGAGCTCACCATCATCGCCATGATCGGCATCATCCTACTGGTCGGCATCGTCAAGAAGAACGCCATCATGATGGTGGACTTCGCCATCGAGGCGCGAGCGCGCGGGGCGTCGCCGAAGGAGGCCATCCGCGAGGCCTGCCTCCTGCGCTTCCGGCCGATCATGATGACGACCATGGCTGCCCTGTTCGGCACACTGCCGATCGCGGTGGGCTGGGGTGCCGGCGCCGAGCTGCGCCAGCCGCTGGGCCTAGCCGTCGTGGGCGGGCTTGCCGTCTCGCAGCTGCTCACGCTCTACATCACGCCGGCCATCTACCTGACCTTCGAGTCGATCGGCGCGCGTCTGGGTGCAGGGCGGCGCGAGCACATCCCCGCTGCCGACGAGGCGAAGCCGGAGAAACCCCGCGCCGCGGCGGAGTGACGACGCTCTCACTTCCCAGCCAGGCGCGTTCTCAGGCGGCTCATGGTGCACGGCACGCCGGTGGGAATCCACGAGGTGTTGTTGAGCACAAGGTCGCAGCGAGCCAGCTGCACGCCCAGATGTGTGCTCATGCACACCGTGTCGCCCAGCCTGTAGGCGCTGCCCTGATGGCGGCAGCGACAGGGGATCGCCTCGCCAGTGGCGCCGCTGATCACCCCGTGGAACGGTGACGTCGGCCAGACCGGAGAAGGCGGTGCTGCTGCTGATCCCGCGCCACTGGCCGTGCCCTCGACAGCGCGCGAAGGCTGCAGCGGCATGAGCAGCGTCGCGGCCACTATGGCGGCGCGGAGGAGACGGGGCTTCGGCATCGCTATCCCATGGGCCGGCTAGTCTAGAGCGAGATCGTTTCTAATTGAAGCACTTTGCTTCGATCAGAAATGTGAATCTTGCTCTCAACTCATAGGATAGAGCAGGATTCACGCTTCAGCCTCCACGTTGCGCTCGAGGCGATGTGATTCAATCTGAGGCGATCCTGCTCTAAAGGCCGCGCACCAGGTTGCCCACCATCAGCACCATGTAGGCCACCATCGCCAGCCAGTATTCCTGGTGCGGCAGGTAGCGCGGCACGTTGATGCCGATGGCGCCGAACTTGGAGACGAGCGCGAGGGCGGCGAGCAGGACCGAAATCAGGAAGACGAAGATCGACGGTGGGTTGAGGCGCATGCGGGGCTCCCTCCGGGAGAAGTGGTCGTGTAGCGGTCGTGGATTGTAGGGAGTGGATTGCGAGTAGGGAATAGCGAGTGGGGCGCCAAGATCATAGACCGGCCATCGCCGATTCTCCGCGGCCTCGACCCCCGGGCCAGGCTGCAGGACGCCCCTGGTTGGCGTGACCGACCAGGCCGCAAGAAGTGAGCGAATGTCGCGTCGGGGCAATGAACTCGCCCTAACAGAGTCATCCTCCATTCATCTGATGTCGCAGCTTCTGGCCATTTCTCAGTGCGCGTTAGAAATTCGGGAAAGTTCCGCTTCTTGCTATCGCTTGCCGCGGGCCTGCAGCCGACGTTCAGCCGTCGCCGCTTAATGTCATCGCAGGTCGAGCACGATGCAGCCGGCCGGTCTGCCAGAAAAGATTTCCAAACGCCAACCCACGGAGATAACCCATGTCAGCCACCAAGCTCATCTACGTCGCCGCCGCCCTCGCCACCGCGCTGTCGTTCACCAGCAGCGCATTCGCGCTCAACCCCCAGCCTGAGCCGCCAGGCATCCCTGCGGTCGTGGATGGCGCGAGGAAGTTTGCGAAATTCAAGCAGATCAAGCTGCCGCCGGATCCCTGCAAGCTGCACTACTGCCGCTGATGCCCAACCCCTGAAACCATGGAGATGTGTCATGTCATTATCAGTCAATGCAATCAGCAAGCTCGTCTATGCCTGCGCCGCGCTTGCTCTGGCAATGCTCGTGGCGACGCCACTCCCCGCCGCAGCCAGCGCCCCGACCTCCAACGGCAAGTGGCACGTCACCAAGTTCGATCCGAACTCAGTGCCGAGGTACAAGCCGCAGCCTGTTCCTCCCTGCGACCCGAGCTTCAGGCTCGGCAAGCAGGTTTGCCAGGCCGTGACACCCTCGATGAAATCTGGCCATTGAAATGACACGTGCGCCACGCCGACGAGCGACGCCTGTCGAATGCCAGGCGTCGCGACGTCGTTGAACCGGTGCGTCACGCCTGTCTGGCTGCCATCGCCTGCTTGAGCACGCGCGCGTAGTTCTCGATGGCGAGCTTGCGGATGCGGCTCTCGCTCATGCGCCGCTGCTCCCAGTAGTCGACGACGCGCCGCAGATCGGCGTAGCTGGTCAAGACCGGGCCGAGCAATCCATTCATGTCGGTGCCGAAGGCCGCGTGATCCTCGCCCAGCCAATCGGCGATCTCGGACAGTCTGTCGGCGTAAGCCTCCGGTGTGTGGCCCACATCCGACCGCAGCGCCCACAGGCCGACCACACCGCCCTTGGCGGCGATGGCCTTCGCGCCCTCGAGGCTCAATTGCCGGGCCTGCGTCACCGACATCATCCACTGCGGCTTTCTGGTCCTCGTCACAGAGCTGTGCGACCACACCATCGGCACCTTGGAGACGGCCAGCGCCTGCGTCACCGCATCGGGCGTGCTGTGCGCGAGGTCGACCAGAATGCCCAGCCGGTTGCA
>VBAB01000978.1:511-2327 GCA_005888525.1 Alphaproteobacteria bacterium | reverse complement strand
GTGCTCGGCTGGAAGGAGTTCGAGATGGAGGTGGTCCGTGACAAAGCGGACAACTGCATCATCGTCTGCTCCATCGAGAACGTCGATCCCATGGGCGTGCACACGGGCGACTCGATCACCGTGGCGCCGGCGCTCACACTCACCGACAAGGAATACCAGATCATGCGCAACGCTGCGATCGCGGTGCTGCGCGAGATCGGGGTGGAGACCGGTGGCTCGAATGTGCAGTTCGCGGTCAATCCAGTCGACGGCCGGCTCGTCATCATCGAGATGAACCCGCGCGTGTCGCGCTCCTCGGCGCTGGCGTCGAAGGCGACGGGGTTCCCGATCGCCAAGGTGGCGGCCAAGCTGGCTGTCGGCTACACGCTGGACGAGCTCGAGAACGACATCACCGGCGGCGCCACGCCCGCCTCCTTCGAGCCCACCATCGATTACGTCGTCACCAAGATCCCTCGCTTCGCGTTCGAGAAGTTTCCCGGCGCCGAGCGCACGCTGACCACGTCGATGAAATCGGTTGGCGAGGTAATGGCGATCGGCCGTACCTTCGCCGAAAGCCTGCAGAAGGCGTTGCGGGGGCTGGAGTCGGGCCTGACCGGATTGGACGATCTGGCGCTGGACGGGCTTGGTCAGGGCGACGACAAGAACGTATTTCGGGCCGCGCTCGGCCAGCCCACCCCCGACAGGATCCTCAAGGTGGCTCAAGCCATGCGGCTCGGCGTCGAGCATGAGCAGATCCATGCCTCCTGCAAGATCGACCCATGGTTCCTCGAACGCATCCAGGAGATCGTCGACCTGGAGGCCCGCGTCAAAGCCCATGGCCTCCCGGTCGCGGCGGAGCCCCTGCGGCAGCTGAAGGCGGCGGGCTTCTCGGATGCGCGCCTTGCCAAGCTGGCGGGGCTGACGGAGGCTGACGTACGCAAGCGACGCATCGCGCTCGATGTCCGGCCGGTATTCAAGCGCATCGACACCTGCGCTGCCGAGTTCGCCTCACCCACCGCCTACATGTATTCGACCTACGAGCGTGGGCTGGTCATGTCGGAGACGGGCAAGCAGGATGGCCGTCCGGTCGACGAGGCCGATCCCTCGGACCGCGACAAGGTGGTGATCTTGGGCGGCGGGCCGAACCGCATCGGCCAGGGCATCGAGTTCGACTACTGCTGCTGCCACGCCTGCTTTGCCCTGTCCAAGGCTGGCACCGAGACCATCATGATCAACTGCAATCCCGAGACGGTCTCGACCGACTACGACACCTCCGACCGGCTCTATTTCGAGCCGCTCACGGCCGAGGACGTCATCGAGCTTGCCCGGGTCGAACAGCGGCGCGGGCAACTCCTGGGCTGCATCGTGCAGTTCGGCGGCCAGACCCCGCTGAAACTGGCCGCGGCCCTGGAGCAAGCGGCCATCCCCATCCTTGGCACCTCGCCCGATGCCATCGATCTCGCCGAAGACCGCGAGCGCTTCCAAAAGCTGCTGGCGAAGCTTGGCCTCAAGCAGCCCGCCAACGGCATCGCGCGCAATGTCGAGGAGGCCTGCGCCGCCGCCCGCAGCATCGGCTACCCCGTGGTGATCCGCCCCTCCTATGTGCTGGGTGGCCGGGCCATGGAAATCGTCCATGCCGAGGAGGCTCTGCTGCGCTACATGGGCCGCGCGGTCCAGGTCTCCGGCCGCAATCCGGTGCTGATCGATTCCTATCTGCAGGACGCCATCGAGGTCGATGTCGATGCCGTGGCCGATCGCGAGAGCGTCTTCGTCGCCGGCGTCATGGAGCATATCGAGGAGGCCGGCATTCATTCCGGCGATTCCGCCTGTTCGCTGC
>VBAB01000978.1:0-486 GCA_005888525.1 Alphaproteobacteria bacterium | reverse complement strand
TCGGCGGAGATCGTCGCCGAGATCGAACGCCAGACCGCGGCTTTGGCGCGCGGGCTCGACGTCGTCGGGCTGATGAACACGCAATTTGCCGTGAAGGGACCTGACATCTACGTGCTGGAGGTCAACCCGCGGGCAAGCCGCACCGTACCCTTCGTGGCCAAGGCGACGGGTGCCCCCATCGCCAAGGTCGCCGCGCGGGTCATGGCGGGGGAGAAATTGACGAGCTTCCGGCTGGAACGGCCATCCCACCCCCATACGGCCGTGAAAGAGGCCGTCTTTCCCTTCGCCCGCTTCCCCGGCGTCGACATCATCCTGGGGCCGGAAATGAAATCGACGGGCGAGGTCATGGGCCTCGATTTCACCTTTGCTCGCGCTTACGCCAAATCACAACTCGGCGCCGGGCTTCGCCTGCCGGCCAACGGCACCGTCTTCGTCTCGGTCAAGGACAAGGACAAGCCAGCGATGATCGAGCCCTGCAAGCGGCTG
>VBAB01000977.1 GCA_005888525.1 Alphaproteobacteria bacterium | reverse complement strand
AAACTACGGATATTGGATGGGGCGCATCACAGATTCTTGAGAGGCTCGCAAACTATAGAGTGCAAGTGCACGGATTTTGGATACGAACCTAACGAGTTTCGAACGGAGGTAGACCTGCCCCGCGTTCGACGCTGCCGGACCGGTGGTCATGACCCCAAGCGGTCCTCGGTCGAACGCCGCCGCGCCCTTCCGCGGAATTGTTCGACCCCTGCATTTTTTTGGACCGAACTCACCGAGAAGCTTGCCTCGGTTTTCGGCCCCACGCTTGTACTAGGAGTTGATCGATCACGGTTGTATCAGGATTGTCGAGATGCTCCGCGAGCGCATCCTTGTGTGTCCTCAGCTCCTCATCGGTCAACAGCTTCAGCGAGACGATTTTGTCGTGCAGTGACTGGAGGAGTGAGAGAAGGTGCTTACGCCGATAGGTGCCCGGCCTGACAGTATCGACATGCACCTTGCAGTGTACGTCCTCGAGCCCCGCCAACCGCAGCAGTTCCGGAAGGCGTCGGCCAAAAAACACGTTGCCGCCGTTCGCGCGGAACGCGGAATGATACGTCTCAACCAGTGTATTCCACGACGCGTGCGCTGGGTGACAAAGCCAGGATGCGCCGTCGACTTCCTCCACGGCGACCGTACCTCCGGGACGCACCAGTGCAATCATCTCGGAAAGAATGGTTTCGGGGGTCGGAATATTGATCATCACAAGGCGCTCATGCACAAAGTCGAAGGAGTTTCGCTGCAGTCCATTCAAGAGAGCATCGGTTTGGGTCACCTCGACGTTGATGAGGCGGCGGCGGGCAATTTCGTTCCTGGCCATCTCCGCAAACCGGGGTACGTACTCGAGCCCGACCACTGCTCCTTGCGGCCCGACACGCTCGGATAACAGATTGAGAATCCCAATGGGGCCGCAACCGATATCGATTGCGCGCGAGCCCGGTCGAATCCCAATGTGGTCAAGCAACCACCGAGCCTGCTGCTCCAGTTCCCGCGCTTGCGCCACAAGCCGCTGCTGCTCGGTGAGCGTGCTGCCAAATACGTAAGCCGTGGAATGGTCGTTCGACATCAGGCCCTCATCTACCCAACTTCGCGTTTTGAGTATTCAGGCCGATCTCTTTCACAAGTGCCGCCCACTGCTCGGTTTCCTCGCGGAGCATGCGCGCCAAGGCGTCCGGGCTGTTGGAAACCGCGACTGAGCCAAACTCCGTCATGCTGGATCTTGTCGTCCTTGGCCATGTCAGCGACCATGGCCGCCAGTCGATCAATGATCGGCTGCGCTGTGCCCTTTGGCGCGAAGAGCGCGTTCCAGGATTCGGTCGCATAGCCGCGAATTCCCTGCTCCGCCAGAGTAGGAACTGTCGGCGCGGCGGGGCTGCGCGTGGCGGTGGTTACTCCCAGGGCGCGCACCTTGCCACCTTCGATTTGGCTGACCGCGTCCGACATGTTGGCGAAGGTGAGCTGCACGTCACCGGCGATCACCGCCATTGTCGCCTGCGCACCACCGCGATAGGCAACGTGGGTGATCTGAGTGCCCGTCTTTGTCTTGAATAGTTCGGCGGAGAAGTACGTAAGCGCGCCAATGCCAGCTGAGCTGTAGTTGAGGCGGCCTGGTTCGGCGCGGGCAAGCGCTACCAGCTCCTGCACTGAGTTGGCTTTGACAGAAGGGTGCACAACAAGCATCAGCGGATTGGTGCTCACCAGGCTGATGGGCACGAGGTCCTTAAGCGGGTCGTAACGCAGCTGTTGGGTCGCTGGCGCGATCGTGATCGGACCGATGCTGCACATACACAGCGTATAGCCGTCGGGCGCGGCTCTTGTGACCATCTCTGTCCCGACGATGCCGCCCGCGCCGGCATGATTCTCCACCACCACGGTAGCGCCGCCGAGCGCCTTTTGCATGAAGTCGGCCGTAAGGCGAGCAACCGCGTCGGTATTGCCGCCGGCCGGGAATGTCACCAAAAGTTTGATCGGCTGGCTCGGCCACTTATCCTGGGCCATCAACGCTTGGGATTGCACGAACGCGCAGATCGCTATCAGGGCGCCACTCAGCTTATTCATTTTCGCCTCCATGGCACGCACCGTGCCCCTGCTGGCTGCGCACTCGCTGCTCCGTCCGCAAGCCGCAATTGAAGGCATACGCGATGGTGCTATAGGTGGAACCTCTCTTCTGCCTCTGGCCCCATAGGGAGATGGCTATGACAAAGGGAATCAATTGGGAGAGCCGCATTGGTCGGCGGGTTCGCTTGCGGGATCTGCACGTCCTTTCGGAGGTCGTTCAATCGGGCAGCATGGTCAAAGGGGCCGCCCATCTCGGCGTTTCGCAACCAGTTGTGTCGCAGGCGATTGCTGACCTAGAGGCCGCCATTGGAGTGCGTCTTCTCGATCGCAACTCCCGCGGCGTTGAACCGACCCTCTATGGCCGCGCGTTGCTCAAACACAGCCAAATGGCGTTCGATGATTTGCGGCAAGGGATACGCGAGATCGACGCCTTGGCCGACCCCGCCGGGGGCGAAGTTTGGATTGGATGCCCGGAATCGTTATCCGGTGCGCTGCTTCCTCCGGTCATCGAACGACTGTGCCGGGAACAGCCACGGGCGATCTTCCACGTCGCCCAAGTGAATACTCTAAGCACGCAGTTGGAATTTCCGGAGTTGCGTGAACGCAAGCTTGATCTGATCTTGGCCCGCCTGGTCAGACCGTTGGGAGAGTTTGAATTCGAAGAGGATTTGGAGGTGGAACATTTGTTCGATGACGAGTTGTTTGTCGTTGCAGGAATGGCAAGCCCGTGGGCCCGCCGTCGCAAGATTGCGCTCCCTGAATTGGCGAGCGCGTCCTGGGTGCTCCCACCCAACAGCTGGAACATCGCGCTCGTGAAGGAGGCGTTTGGAGTCATTGGCCAGGAGATGCCAAGGATAAGCGTGGAAACGTTCTCTGTTGCTCTTCGCAATCAGTTGCTTGCCTCCGGACGCTTCCTCGCCGCAGTCCCCGGCTCGATGCTCCACCTCAACGCGATGCACGGCCTGAAAGTCTTGCCGATTGATTTGCCGAGGCGTCCATGGCCCGTCGTGATGGTGACACTGAAGAACCGAACAGTAGCCCCAACGGTGCAGCTATTTATGCAATGTGCTCGTCGCGTTGTTGGATCAATGCCCTCGCGAGGGGAATCTCATAACGCCGCTTTCAAAAAATGACCGCTCTTGGTGCTAATTGTCCGTTCGCTGCGTTGCATCGATTCAGTCAGCTTCATGGGGTACTTTCTGCCGTGATGGCGAGCTAGCCGGCACGGGGAAAGATGACCCATCTCTGCCATCGCAAAATGAGCTCGTGTTGCGCTGCAACACTAAACG
>VBAB01000471.1 GCA_005888525.1 Alphaproteobacteria bacterium | reverse complement strand
GAGAAGGCGAGCAGCTGGCGCACCAGGCCGGCCGCCCGGTTGGCGCTGCTCTTGATGTTCATGATGTCGCGATAGGCGGGGTCGGTCTGCCGATGCGTCTGCAGCAGAAGATCGGAGAAGCCGATGATGGCGGTCAGCACGTTGTTGAAGTCGTGCGCCACGCCGCCGGCGAGCTTGCCCACCGCCTCCATCTTGTGGCTCTGGGCGAATTTGAGCTCCAGCGCCTTCTGCTCGGTGGCATCGATGGCATAGAGCACGGCGCCTTCGCGTGCGCGCGGGCCCACGCCGAGCGCGTTCACGTAGATGCGCCGTGCCAGCTCGCGCTGGGGGCCGAAGGAGACCTCGATGGGCGCGGCGCCCGTGCGGCCCGAGACCGCCCGCTCCAGCGCCTTGGCAAGCTCGCGGCCGACCTCTTCCTCGCCGTCGGGCACGAGGCCCGCCACCGTCGTCGGCACGCCGCGGCCTTCCACCGCGAACATGCGCATGAACGCCGAGTTCGCCGTGACGATGCGGCCACCGGCGTCAGCGGTGGCGATGCCGAAGGGCGCCGACTGGAAGACGCGCGTCAGCCGCATCTCGGTGTGGGCGTGCGCTTCGGCGCGAGTGGGCTCCTCGCTGCGGTCGAGCACGAGCACGGAGATGATGCCCCTGGGCCCGTGGCCGCGGCAGACGAGCTGCGCGGGGAAGGTGCGACCATCCTCGCGCAGCAGATCGAGCTCGAGCCGCGTCGTGCGGCCCTGGGCGCTGCGCGCGACGGCGCGGATCAGGTCGGCTCCGTCGGCCGGCACGATGTCGAGGAGCGTCAGCGTCCGGCCGGACTCGGTGCGCAGGCGCAGCCATTGCGACAGCGTCGCGTTGACGTGCGCGATTCGCCCGTCGGGAGCCACGGCGAACAGCCCCTGCGGAAGACTGTCGTAAAAGGCCAGCGTCGACTCCAGCCCGCTCACCGTTTCGATCTCGCGCGTGCGCTCGCGGGTGACGTCCGCAACCTGCCACAGCGTCAGACGCTGTCCCTCCATACCGGTGCGCCCTGGCGCGAGAAAGGGCCGCACACCGACCCGCAGCCAGCGGCCTTCGCGTCCGCCGCCTGAACGGGCGCGAACGTGGAACTCCTCGTCGCGCGCTTCGCCTCGCTCGGCCGCGCGATTGAGCCTGAAGAACGCCTGGGCCGAATCCGGCTCTCCCGCGAACAGCTCCTCGAGCGTCGCGTGCCGGCCTGCGCGCCTGCCGGTGAGGCGCTGCAGGGCGCGATTGCGGTAGAGTACGACGCCCTGCTGGTTGACGATCTTGAGCCCGCTGTCGAGGCCGTCGGCGATGGTCTTCACCACCTCGGCTTCGGCAACGCGCTCGCTCAAGCGCAGGTAGCCGGAGAGCAGGCCCAAGATGAGGAAGGCGCCCGCCACCGCCAGCAGGGCCAGCAGCCCGAGCATGGCCACCTCGCCGGCGCCGCTCGCCAGCAGCCCCATGACGGCAAGCCCGCCCGCTACAAGAAGTCCGAGAAGCAGCAGCACCGCGCCGACAGACCTAGGCGCCCGCCGCCGGCCAAACCACGCCGCGGCCGGCGCCAGATCGTGGCGTGCCTCCATGTCTACCATGGGGGACAGTCTTAGCTGATTCTGCGCCAGCAGGGCCCGCAGTGCCTGCAGGTTGAGCGCAAACGGGACCCGTAGCGCCTGGATGAGGCCGGCATTTGGACGCATGTACGAACCGGGACTTCTTCTAACCCTGATGCGCAAGGCCTTCCGAAGCTGGTTCGGTCGGGCTTGGCGGCTTCAAGAAAGCAAGCATTCAGGTTAAGATGCCATGAAGGACCCAGGTCGCCTTGGCGCGGGCGCAAGTTTGGAGTGACCGGCACGGTGTGGTGTACACGCGTCCGGCGGCTACTCCATTCTCGGCGCCAGCTGTCCCTGGGATGTTGTGCGCCGGGCTGGCAGCCGCCTTGGCGGGCCGGAAGAAACGGCGCAATCTCGGCTCACTGATTCTATGGGGATCTCGGGAAATGTATTGGCTCTACTGGCTCTTCATCCTGATCCTGCTCGCCGCTGCCGGCGGTGCCGCGCTGCTGGCCTATCGCACGTACGTCTTGGGCGATACCAGCGCTCCCAAATTGAATGTCGGCGGCTGGCTGTTCCGGCAGCGGCCTGAGCCGCGTCTGGGCGTGATCGAGCAGGCCTCCGTCGACGCCCGCCGCCGGCTGGTGCTCATCCGCCGCGACGGCATCGAACATCTCATCATGACCGGCGGACCCGTCGATGTGCTGATCGAAACCGGCATCCAGCCGCCGCAGCCCGACCACTCTGCCAAGGGAGACGCGGAGCGGTCTCCACCCGTCTTCGCGCGCCCGCCGCGCAATCTCGGCCAAGCCGTCAACGAATGAAACAGGCGTATTTCCGGCGTCAGGTCTCATTTCTCCTCGCCGCGTTCCTGGCTGCGATCACGGCGATCGCACCCGCCGCGGCTCAGGCGCCGCCGGCGCAGCCGCAACCCGATGCCGCACAGTCACAGCCGGCGAAGCCGGCCCTGCCACCCGACGTCGCCGACAGCATCACGCGCCTGACGAGCGCCATCGAGACCGCTGAAAAGACGATACAGCACCTGGCCGAGCTCGAAGAGGAGCTGGGCGGGCTGCGCGTCGATGTGGAGACGATCCTCGCCGACTCGACGCAGACGGCGGAGACGCTGCGTCCAGAGCTCGCTGCCGTCAAATCCCAGATCGAGAAACTCGGCCCCCCGCCCAGCAAGGACAGCCCGCCGGAAGCCCCCGCCCTTGCCGCCGAGCGGGCACGGCTGATGGCACTGGCGGCCGGCCTCGACAGCGCCATCAAGTCGACCGAGCTGACCTGGGTTCGGGCGCGTCAGCTGATCGAGAAGATCACTGTCCTGCGCCATTCGCTCTTCACCAAGAACCTCATGGAGCGCCGCCCGAGCCCGCTGCTGCCGGAGCTTTGGCGCGACCTCGTGAGCAAGTCGCCCGCCGTTGGCCACCGCATCAGCTATCTGGCGGAAGACTGGCTGCACTGGGCCAACGTCAAACGCCAGCAGGTCGGGCTGCTGCTCGCTGCCGTGCTCATCCTCTTCGTTGCCCTCAAATACGCCATCGCCAGGCTCACGGATCGGCGCCGGGTGGGGAGCGAGCCGCCGCTGCCGTCATTCTTCGACCGCGCCAGGTCGGTGGCCTGGGTCGCCCCACTGCGCGCACTGCCGGCCATCGCCGCCGCCACGCTGCTGTATGGCGGACTGGACACCTTGGACCTGCTCTTCCCACCATGGGCGGCCACCGCGGCGGCCATCCTGAAGGCCATCGTGCTGTACTCGGCCGTCTCCGCGCTGATCTTTGCCGTGCTCGCGCCGCGCGCACCGCAATGGCGCCTCGTCTGGCTTGCCAATGGCCCCACGCGCCGTGTCGCAGTGCTGCTTTGCGCCATCACCGCCGTCTACGCCATCGACGCCGCGCTTACCGAGACCTCTCGCGTGTTCTTCGTGCCGCTGGCGCTCACCGTCGTGCAGTCGTTCGCGGCGAGCACGGCCTTCGCCACACTGCTCATCGGCCTGCTGCTGACGCCCTTCACACCGCAAGCCGTAAATGCGCCCGCCGCAACCGACGCCGCCGCATCGGATGCGGGTGCCGCTCAACCCATCTCTCGACACGCCCCGCGCTGGCTCAAGCTGCCGCTGTGGCTGATCGCGCTCGGCATCCTGGGGCTGGCGCTGCTCGGCTACGTGGCGCTCGCACGCTTTCTGGCGCAGCAGGTCGTGATGACCGGCATCGTCATCGTCGTGAGCTGGCTGCTCTATCTCGCCATCCGCGCGGTGACGCGCGACTCCCAGCAGCGGCGCTATCCGGTCGGCGAGATGCTCGAGGCGCGTTTCGGGCTGGACGCGCCGCGCCGCAACCAGCTGGCGCGGCTCACCGAGATCGCGCTCACGTTCGCCCTAATCATCTGCGCCCTGCCGTTCCTGATGTTGCAGTGGGGCTATTCCGGCGCCGACATTCGCGACGGCTTCAAATCGGCGTTTTTCGGCATCGAGGTCGGGCAGTTCCGCATCTCGCTCGCCCGCATCCTGCTCGGCATCGTGCTGTTCATCGCCCTGCTGTTCGCTACCCGCCTGCTGCAGCGCTGGCTCAGGGAAAAGGCGCTGCAGCAAACGCGCATGGACCCCGGCATCGTCAATTCCATCGACACCGTGGTCGGCTATGTGGGCGTGGCTCTGGCCGCGCTGCTCGCCATCTCCTACGCCGGGCTCGACATTACCAATCTCGCCATCGTCGCGGGCGCGCTGTCGGTCGGCATCGGCTTCGGCCTGCAGTCGATCGTCAACAATTTCGTCTCGGGCCTCATTCTGCTCGTCGAGCGTCCGATCAGGGTCGGCGACCGCATCGTTGTCGGCGACCAGCAGGGCCTGGTGCGCCGCATCAGCGTGCGCGCCACCGAGATCGAGACGTTCGACCGCGCCAGCCTGATCGTTCCCAACTCGGAGCTGATCACGGGCCGCGTGCTCAACTGGACGCACCGCGACTCGCTCGGCGCCGTCAATATCAAGATCGGGGTCGGCTACGACTCCGATCCCGAGCAGGTGCTCGCCCTATTGAAGAAGTGCGCCGACGAGCATCGCGAGGTCCTGCGCAACCCGGCGCCGATGGCGTTTTTCGAGAACTTCGGCGACAGTGCGCTCATGTTCAATCTGCGCGTCTCGCTGCCCGACATCGCCAATGCGGGCCGCGTGCAGTCGGACTTGCGCATCGCCGTCCTCAAGGCCTTGCGCGAGGCCAATATCGAGATCCCCTTCAACCAGATGGATGTCAACCTGCGCGACCTCGACGGGCTCAAGCGCTATCTCACCCAGTACATCCAGGAGCGCACCGGCAAAGCCGCCGAGGAGCCGCAGCCCAATGCCGCGGGAGCAAGCAACGGCAAGCGCGTTGCAGGGGAATGAGGGAGTTGGGAATAGGGGCTACTCCCTACTGCCTACTGCCCACTGCCTACTGCCCACTCCCTAATCTTCCCGGAACACCTTCTCGCGCCGCTCGTGACGCTCCTGGGCTTCGAGCGACAGCGTGGCAATGGGTCGCGCATCGAGGCGCTTCAAGCCGATCGGCTCGCCCGTCTCCTCGCAGAAGCCGTAGGTGCCCTCCTCGATGCGCGCCAGGGCGGCGTCGATCTTGGCGATCAGCTTGCGTTGGCGGTCGCGGGCCCTGAGCTCGAGTGCGCGGTCGGTCTCGGAAGTGGCCCTGTCTGCGAGATCCGCGTGTTGGGCGGAGTCCTCAACCAGAATGTGCAGCGTCTCGCGATTTTGACGAACGATCTCTTCCTTCCACGCAACCAGCTTGTTGCGAAAATAGATCCTGTGACGCTCGTTCATGAACGGCTCGTTCTCGGACGGGCGGTAACCGTCCGGCAGGATGATGCTGCTTTGACGTGAGCGGTTCTTGCCGCGGGCTCTTGCCGCCGTCTTCTTGGAGTTGAGTGCTGAACGGCCGGATCCGCTGCCGTTCATGCCAGTCTTGTGGCCGCCCTTGCGGGGGACTTTCTTGATCGTCATCCTGCGACTGGAATTGCCCATCCACGCTTCCCGGTTGGCTCGTTATGGGTTGTATCGTCGCGGCGCGAGCCGAGCGCCGCGAGTTGCGCGCCCGTATTTAAGCCGCTGTTTTTCCAAGTCAAGCGATTGCCGTGCGGCGCAGCAGTAATGGTTTCCGGCCGACCCGAAGACTTGGCAGAGGCGCCTGACGACCCAGCAATTCTACATTGTATGTAGAATGTCTTCGTTTGGCCCATGATGCATCTAGGATCTAGTGTCGCTGTTAGGCTTTTTCGCATCAATACTTAGATATGCCAAGAAGTACGGGGCCCAGGCACTGCGGCGGCCCAGCTCTCGCGCAGCTTGTAGCGTCGCGTGCGCCCCCTTAAGCTCGCCCGTCTTTTTGCCGGCTGGGAGCGCAAGCGCAGCATCATGCAGTTCAAGGGCACGAAAAACTATGTCGCGACCGACGATCTGAAGGTCGCCGTCAATGCAGCCATCACACTGCAGCGGCCGCTGCTCGTGAAGGGGGAACCGGGCACCGGCAAGACCGTGCTGGCGCTGGAGGTGGCCAAGGGGGTGGGAGCGTCGCTCATCGAGTGGCACATCAAGTCGACCACCAAGGCGCTGCAGGGCCTCTACGAGTACGACGCGGTGAGCCGGCTGCGCGACAGCCAGCTGGGCGATGCCCGCCGACGAGCGGCCCGTGCTGCTGATCGACGAGATCGACAAGGCCGACATCGAGTTCCCCAACGACCTGTTGCAGGAGCTCGACCGCATGGAATTCTACGTCTACGAGACGCACGAAACCATCAAGGCCAGGCACCGCCCCGTCGTCATCATCACCTCCAACAACGAGAAGGAGCTGCCGGACGCCTTCCTGCGGCGCTGCTTCTTCCACTACATCAAGTTCCCCGACCCCGAGACGATGCGCTCGATCGTCGATGTTCACTTCCCCAATCTCAAAGGCCGCCTCGTCACGGAGGCACTCAAGGTCTTCTACGACGTGCGCGAGGTGCCGGGCATCAAGAAGAAGCCTTCGACATCCGAGCTGCTCGATTGGATCAAGCTGCTCTTGAACGAGGACATCTCACCCGAGACGCTGCGTGAGAGTGATCCGCGCAAGCTGATCCCGCCCCTGCACGGGGCGCTGCTCAAAAACGAGCAGGATGTGCACCTGTTCGAGCGCCTCGCCTTCATCGCCAAGCGCCAGGGCGCGCAGTAGCTCCAGTCGAGCTGAACGCACACTCGACACGCGGCCTCAGCGGCGAGGGCGATCGCGCCACCGGGCCGCCGCTCAAAGGATGCTGCCCTCGGCGTCCTCTACCGAGATGCCGAGCTTCTCCAAGCCCTCCTCGAGGTAGTCTGCAAGCAACGGCATGCCGAGCAGGTACCGTGACGTGGCGTTGACGCGCTCATTGCGCGCGGTCTCGACCGCCTCATCGAGGTCCTCCGGGCCGAAGGTGCCGCGCCCGATCCAGGCCAGCGCCACCAAGTGGGCCTGCTCGTCCTCATTGAGCCCGTTGATGAAGCCCAGGAGCTCGGCTCGCGTTGGATCATTCGCATAGTCTTCGAGGATGGAATCGGGGTCTTCCTCGGCATCGCCGGCCTTGGCCGAATCGTCCCAGGTGGCGACCTTGGAGTCGTACTCGCGCGCCTTGATGATGACGTGGGCGACCTTCTCGGGCGCGATCTCGAGCATGGTTGTGGTTCCTCTGATGGCAGCCGCAGCCTAACGGCGCCGGCCAAGGCTTCCTTGATCTGCCTCAAGGGAGGCCGCGTTCCTTGTCAGGCCGGGCCCAAATGCTCCCGGATGGACTGCAGCACGGCCCGAAACATTGCGGGCGTGAGCCTGCCGGTATTGGTGTTGTAGCGCGAGCAATGAAAGCTATCGAAGAGCGTCAAGCCGGACCGCACTTCGTGGCGCGCGCCATGTGCAAAGGGGAAAGCCGACCGGCGCGCCTCCAGCGCCGCAAGCGTGCTGTCGTGGGCGATCCGTCCCAGCGCCAGCAGGACAGCAAGGCGCGGCATCGCGGTAATGCGGCGCGCCAGAAACGGCCGGCAGGTGCCGATCTCGGCGGACGTCGGCTTGTTCTCCGGCGGCACGCAGCGCACCGCGTTGGTGATCATGCAGTCGACGAGCGCCAGCTCGTCGTCGGGCCGCGCCGCATAGCTGCCGCGCGCAAAGCCGAGCTCGAGCAGGGTCGCGTACAGGAGGTCGCCCGCGAAGTCGCCGGTGAAGGGCCGTCCGGTCCTGTTCGCACCCCTGAGGCCCGGCGCCAGGCCTACGATCAATAGGCGCGCAGTGTCGGATCCGAAGGACCCGACGGCACCATTGTGCCAGCCTGGCTCGGCGCGCCGATTGGCATCGCGGAACGCCACGAGCCGGGGACACAGCGGACAATCACGCGGGGGCTCGGCCGCGACCTCCACCGCCCGCGTCATGCAACCTCAGCCAGTCGCTGGAGCCACCAGGCGTCAGGTGCGGCCGTCCTCGTCCTCGTCGTCCGGGTAATCGAGGGTCGCCGTCACGGGTGCAGGCGCAGGGCGGCGCGAAGGCGCGCGCGTGCCGGGTGCCGGACGGGTCGCGGGATCACGACAGATCTGATCCTCCAGGTCCGCCAGATCGATGAATTGGTCCGCCTGCCGGCGCAGTTCGTCGGCGACCATGGGCGGCTGCGTTTGCAGCGTCGACACGACACTGACCCGGCGGCCACGCATCTGCAGGGCGCCCACCAGCGCACGGAAGTCGCCGTCACCGGTGAACAGCACGACATGGTCCAAATTCTCGACGAGGCGCATGGCGTCGACCGTGAGCTCGATGTCCATGTTGCCTTTGATCTTGCGGCGACCCAGCGCGTCAGTGAATTCCTTGGTGGGCTTAGTCACCATCGTGTAACCATTGTAGTCTAACCAATCGACCAGCGGACGGATCGAAGAATACTCCTGGTCCTCCGCTAGGGCTGTGTAGTAGAGCGCCCGCACGAGCTGACCTTTGGTTCGGAACAGAGCGAGAAGACGCTTGTAGTCGATGTCGAACCCGAGTGCCTTGGCGGTTGCATAAAGGTTTGCACCGTCGATGAAGAGCGCGAGGCGCTCATTGGGATAAAAATGCATTTTTCGACCCTCTAATGGGCAACGCCAATAACTCCCCCGGAATTGGGGGAGTCACGTCAATGTGCCCAGCCTCTCTGGTAGGTGGGACTTGGCAGGCTTCACGGCAATAGGCAACTGCCGATTTTTCACAATAGCCATGTCGTTACGCAAGTGTGACAAAGCGGATCCGGATACTAAGCAAATTGGCTTATTAGGCTCGCTTGTAGGATAACAATACCTGGAAATACTATGCAGGACAACGGCTATCTGTCTGCAACGACTCTCTTTGTAGCACCACTTCTACGGTGTAGCGGCCAGTAGTGGCGCTGACACGGACACCGTTAAGAGTGTAATGGCTGAAGCGCCGACCCCGGACACCTGTAGAGCCATGCGCGTGAATACCTTGCTTCTTGCGCTCGGCGCGAACCTTGCGGGTCCCTGGGGGCCCCCCAACGAGACATTACGCCGCGCGCGGCGCGAGCTGTCGTGCTCGGGGCTGCGCGTCCTCGCCTCCTCGCACATCTACGACACGGCGCCGCTCGGGCCGGGACGACAGGCGCCCTATCTCAACGCAGTGCTGCTCTTGCGGGCGCATATAGCGCCTGCGGCGCTGTTGCGGCTCATCAAAAACATCGAGCGGCTGGCGGGACGACGCCTGGGCACCCGTTGGGGTCCGCGCTGCCTCGATATCGATATCCTCGATTATGGCGGCAGGCGCCTCGGCTGGCCTCAGCGCGGACGCCAACGAGGACGCCTCATTCTGCCTCATCCCGAGATGCATACGCGCCCGTTCGTCCTCGTTCCGCTGCTCGAGGTCGATCCCCATTGGCACCATCCAACCCTCGCGGTCGCCGGGCACACGCTCCTCACTCGGCTCGGTCGACAGAGCCGCCGTGGCATCCGCCGATCTCTTGATTTCGCAGCTTCATCATGCGACAAGGTGCGAAATGAGCGTGCGCCCCGGAAGCAGGTTTCCGAGGGCGATGGTGCTCGTACCGTTCCATCATCTTAGAGGGATCATCGCATGGCGCGCGTGACCGTCGAAGACTGCGTCGACAAGGTTGCAAACCGCTTCGAGCTGGTGCTGCTGGCGGCGCACCGGGCGAGGTCGATTGCCAACGGCTCGCAGATCACCATCGACAGCGAGAACGACAAGAACCCCGTGATCGCGCTGCGCGAGATCGCCGAGAAGACCATTCCACCCGACGACATGCGCGAAGGGCTGATCCACTCGATCCAGAAGAACGTCGAGGTCGACGAGCCCGAGAGCGCCGCCGCGCCGATGCTGCCGGTGGACCGTCGCCCCGTGCTCGGTCGCGACGACCAATCGAGCGACACCGTGGTCGATGTGATCACCGAAGAGCAGCTGCTCAGAGGCATGGAGAGCCTGACGCCGACCGAGCCATCCGCCAACGGCGGCGGCAATAGCGGAGTCGGCTCGCGCTGAGGCGATCGTTGCCCTGTTGCGCTGCGTCCTCGCCACCGAAGAGCTGGCGTGCATTATCTCAAGGGAGCCATGACGTCGGCACTAGTGTCCTGTCTCCGAATTGCCTTCACCTTTGCCGCACCGTCGGCAAGGCAATTCGGTGACTAGAGGACACTAGCAAGAAGCTGATTCTAGTGTGGTTCAGTCTCGCAAATGCCATGATGAAGCCAGCCACAAACGGTGATGGCATTTGCGAGACACCACACTAGCCGGACCCCGCGAGGCGTGTCATGATGCGCCAATACGAGCTTGTCGAGCGGGTCCAGAAATACGACCCCAGCGCCAACGAGGCGCTGCTCAACCGCGCCTATGTCTACGCCATGCAGGCGCACGGCCATCAGAAACGCGCGTCGGGCGATCCCTATTTCTCGCATCCCCTCGAGGTCGCGGCGATCCTGACCGAGCTCAAGCTCGACGACGCCACCATTGCCGCCGCTCTGCTGCACGACGTGATCGAGGACACCGAAGTCACGCGCGCCGAGATCGACCAGAAATTCGGCAAGGAGATCGGCGCGCTGGTCGAGGGCCTCACCAAGATCAAGCGCCTCGATCTCGTCACCAAGAAAGCGGAGCAGGCGGAGAACTTCCGCAAGCTCCTCGTCGCCATCTCGAGCGACATCCGCGTCCTGCTCATCAAGCTGGCGGACCGCCTGCACAACATGCGCACGCTCGAGCACATGAAGCCGGAGAGCCGCCGCAGGGTCTCCGAGGAGACGCTCGAGATCTATGCGCCCCTCGCCGGCCGCATGGGCATGCAAACGCTGCGCGAGGAGCTCGAGCAGCTGGCCTTCAAGTGGGGCTCCCCCGAAGCCTACAAGACGGTGGTCGACAAGCTCGACGACATCCACAAGAAGAACGCCGGCCTGGTCGAGGAGATCGTCACCGCCCTGAAGGCCAGGCTCGCGGGTGCTGGCCTCCAAGCCGAGGTGTACGGGCGTGAGAAGAAGCCCTTCTCCATCTGGCGCAAGATGGAGAACCGGCAGATCTCGCTGGAGCAGCTCTCCGATATCTACGGCTTCCGCATCGTCGTGGACGGCCTCGACGCCTGTTACCGGGCGCTCGGCATCGTGCATTCGGCTTGGCGCGCGGTGCCCGGCCGCTTCAAGGACTACGTCTCGACGCCCAAGCAGAACAACTACCAGTCGATCCACACCACGGTGGTCGGCCCGCGCCATCAGTGGGTCGAGTTGCAGATCCGCACCCGCGATATGGACCAGATCGCCGAGTAC
>VBAB01000470.1 GCA_005888525.1 Alphaproteobacteria bacterium | reverse complement strand
CATCATCGGCCGCGCTACGATCTGCCCCTCGCGGACTACGGGGCGCTCCTCGATGCGGTGCATGCCGAGGATGCCCGACTGCGGCGCATTGAGGATCGGCGTCGACAGCAGCGACCCGTACACGCCCCCGTTGGAGATCGTAAAGGTGCCGCCCTGCATCTCCTCGATGGTGAGCTTGCCGTCTCGGGCGCGCCTGCCGAAGTCGGTGATCGCCTGCTCGATCTCGGCGAGCTGCATGCGATCGGCCTCGCGCACCACTGGCACGACGAGGCCCTTCTCGGTGCCGACGGCGACGCCGATGTGGTAGTAGTTCTTGTAGATGATGTCCTGACCGTCGATCTCGGCATTCACAGCAGGGACTTCCCGCAGGGCCTGGATGCAGGCCTTCACGAAGAAGCCCATGAAGCCCAGCTTCACGCCGTGGCGCTTCTCGAATAGGTCCTTGTACTGGTTCCTGACATTCATGATGGCGCTCATGTCCACGTCGTTGAACGTGGTGAGCATCGCCGCCGTGTTCTGCGCATCCTTGAGGCGGCGCGCGATGGTCTGCCGCAAACGCGTCATCTTCACACGCTCCTCGCGCGCCGCGTCGTTCGGCACCGAAGGCGCGCGCAATTGCGCTGCGGGGACCGGCGCCGACGCGGCCACGCTCCTGGCCGCCGTGGGCGGCTGGGCCACAGCCTCGGCCGGCACGGGCGTCGACGGCCTGAGCGCCGCCGCCAGCACATCCTCCTTCAGGATCTGGCCGCGCCTGCCGGAACCCTGCACGTCGTCGGGCGAGAGGCCCTTCTCCTCCATCAGCTTGCGCGCTGCGGGTGCCGGCGGCACACCGCCCGTGGCGTCGGCGGGTGGCCGCGTTATGGAAGACTCCAGCCGCGTGGGCGGGGACTTGGGAGCCGAGGGCGGTGTCTGGATCAACCTGGTGGGCGAAACCGGAGAGGCGACCAATCGCGCTGAGGCGGGTTCGCTCGCCAGCTGTGTCTTGGCAGCGGCACCAACGCGCTCGCTGATGGACCCCAGCACGGAGCCGACGGCAACGCTGGAGCCCTCCGGCACCTTGATCTCTGCCAGGATCCCTGCGGCCGGCGCCGGCACCTCCAAAGTCACCTTGTCGGTCTCGAGCTCGAGCAGTGGCTCATCGACGTTGACCGCATCGCCGGGCTTCTTGAACCATTGACCGACAGTTGCCTCGGTCACCGATTCACCGAGCGCCGGCACCGTGATCTCGATCGCCATCTTTTTCCACCATCTCAGTCGGAGAGCGCCTGCGCGACCAGCGTCTTCTGCTCCTGATTGTGCTTGCTGGCCAGCCCCGTGGCTGTGGCCGCCGACGCCGGGCGCCCGGCGTAGCGCGGCCGCAAGTGGCGAGCGCCGCTATGCTGCAGCACCCATTCGATGTTGGGCTCCACGAACGACCACGCGCCCATGTTCTTGGGCTCTTCTTGCGCCCAAACGATCTCGGCTTGCGGGAAGCGCGACAGCTCGCTGATCAGCGCGCGCGCCGGGAAGGGATAGAGCTGCTCGACGCGCATCAGATACACGTCGCCGATGCCGGCCGCCTCGCGCGCCTCGTAGAGATCGTAGTAGACCTTGCCCGAGCACAGCACCACCCGGCGGATCTGGTGGTCGGTCTCGAGCTTGATCTTCTCGCCCGGGCGCGACTGCGCATCGTCCCACAGCACGCGATGGAAGGTCGTGCCGGGTCCCATCTCGGCGAGGGCCGAAACGACGCGCTTGTGGCGCAGCAGGGATTTCGGCGTCATCAGCACCAGCGGTTTGCGGAACTTGCGATGCAGCTGGCGGCGCAGGATGTGGAAGTAGTTGGCGGGTGTCGTGCAGTTGGCGACCTGCCAGTTGTCCTCCGCGCACAGTTGCAGGTATCGTTCCAGGCGCGCCGAGGAGTGTTCGGGCCCTTGCCCCTCGTAGCCGTGCGGCAACAGGCACACGAGGCCCGACATCCTGAGCCACTTGCGCTCGCCCGAGGAGATGAACTGGTCGAATACGACCTGCGCGCCGTTGGCGAAGTCGCCGAACTGCGCCTCCCACATGACGAGCGCGTTGGGCTCGGTCAGTGTGTAGCCGTACTCGAACGCCAGCACCGCCTCTTCCGACAGCATCGAGTTGATCACCTCGAAGCGGCCCTGGCTCGGGGAGACGTACTTGAGCGGCGTGTAGTGCTTCTCCGTCTCCTGGTCGGTCAGCACCGAGTGGCGCTGCGAGAAGGTGCCGCGCTCGCTGTCCTGGCCCGAGAGCCGCACGGGGAAGCCCTCGTTGAGCAGCGTCGCGAAGGCCAGGTGCTCGCCCATCGACCAGTCGATGCCGGTGCCCGTCTCCACCATCTCGCGTCGGCGCTGCAGCAACCGCTGGATGGTCTTGTGAGCGTTGAAATCCTGCGGGATGGCGGTGATGCGGCGCCCCACCTCCTTCAGGGTGTCGATGGCGACGCCCGTGTTGCCGCGCCGCGCCTCGTCTTCGGCAAAGCCGATGTCGGCCCAGCGTCCGTCGAGCCAGTCGGCCTTGTTGGGCCGGTAGCTGTCGGCGGCGACGAGCTCCTCGTCGAGATGGGCGCGGAACCTCGATTGCATCGCCTCGACGTCCTGTTCGGTGACCACACCTTCTTTGATCAACCGCTTGGAGTAGATTTCCACGGCACTCGGGTGCGATCTGATGGCGCGGTACATGAGCGGCTGGGTGAAGGCCGGCTCGTCCGATTCGTTGTGGCCGTGCTTGCGGTAGCAAAACATGTCGATCACGACCGGCTTCTGGAACTTCTGCCGGAACTCGGTGGCGATCTTGGCGACGTGCACCACGGCCTCGGGGTTGTCGCCGTTGACGTGGAAGATGGGCGCTTCGACCATCTTGGCCACGTCCGAGCAATAGGGCGACGAGCGCGAGTGGCGCGGGCTCGTGGTGAAGCCGATCTGGTTGTTGATGATGAAGTGGATCGACCCACCCGTGCGGTGGCCCTTGAGGCCGGATAGACCGAAACACTCGGCCACCACGCCCTGTCCCGCGAACGCTGCATCGCCATGGATGAGCAGGGGCAGCACCGGCGTGCGCTCGCCGGGCTTGCAACCGTGCTGATCCTGCTTGGCGCGCACCTTGCCCAGCACCACCGGATCGACGATCTCCAGGTGCGAGGGGTTGGCGGTGAGCGAGAGGTGCACGTTGTTGCCGTCGAAGGAGCGGTCGGAGGACGCACCCAGATGGTACTTCACGTCGCCCGAGCCCTCGACGTCGTCGGGCTTGAACGACCCGCCCTTGAACTCGTTGAAAATGGCGCGGTGCGGCTTGCCCATCACGTTGGCGAGCACGTTGAGGCGCCCGCGATGCGCCATGCCGATGACGATCTCCTTGATGCCGAGCTGACCCCCACGCTTGATGATCTGCTCCAGCGCCGGCACCATAGCTTCGGCGCCATCGAGACCGAAGCGCTTGGTGCCGGTGTACTTCACGTCGGCGAACTTCTCGAAGAACTCCGCCTCGATCAGCTTGTTCAGGATCGCCTTCTTGCCCTCGGCGGTGAAGACGATGTCCTTGTCCTTGCCCTCGATGCGCTGCTGCAGCCAAGACTTCTGCGCCGGCGAGGTGATGTGCATGAACTCGACGCCGATATGCCAGCAGTAGGTACGGCGCAGGATTTTCACGATCTCGCGCACGGTCGCGATCTCGAGGCCAAGCACCTTGTCGATGAAGATCGGCCGGTCGAGATCCGCGTCCGTGAATCCGTAAGTCTCGGGCTTCAACTCCTTGTGGACCTTGCGCTCGGCCAGGCCCAGCGGATCGAGATCGGCTGCCAGATGCCCCATGGCGCGATAGGCGCGGATCAGCATCAGCGCCCGGATGCTGTCCTGGGTGGCGCGCACGGACGCCATCGGGCCCATGTCGACGCCGGCCGCGCTTGCGCGGGCTTGCAGCCTGCCGCGAACGTGCTGCTCGGTCTCGCCGTAGTCGCCCGTCAGCGCCCCCAGCAGCTCACGATCGCCTTCCTGCTCGAGCTGTTCGAGCGGCTTGGCCCACGACGGCCCGCTATGCCCGTTGCCGCCGCCGAGGGCCGACTGGTCCTCCTGAAGGCTGGCGAAGAAATGGCGCCATTCGTCGCTCACCGAGCCGGGGTTGCGCTCGTATTGCGCCTGCATCTCCTCGATGTAGGCGGCGTTGGCGCCTTGCAGGAATGAGGTGCGCGCAAAGGCTTCGTTCTTGGGCTGGCGGGTCATGTCCGATCTGGGCTCTGGCGATTGAGTGGCAGCGACAGGATCGCACGCAACGATGACAGAAGCGCTTATACGCGCGACGGCCTAAGTACCACATCGATTGATTTAGTAGATAGGGGGTCAGACCCCTCGCCTCGAGGCTGCTCTTGCACAACGCGTCGCGCGAGGGGTCTGACCCCTGATGCCGACTGCTCAAAGAAGCAGCAACTGCAAGGTTGCGCCTGTGGCGTCAGTTACGCGCTGCGCGCGACTCCCTCGAGGCGCTCGAGCTCGGAGAGGGGATCGGCGTGATCGTCGACCCTGATGTCGAGCAAGGCCCAGTCCGAAGTGCCATGAATGAGGAGCCCCGCCGACTGCCGTCCACGCTTGTCGCCGCCGGCCTGCTCGCCGGCCTTCATGGCGGCGACCAATTTCTGCGCCAAGGGTAGACCCGTCGCGGCATCGTAGGCCGCAGCCATTGCCTCGAGCACGGCGGGACCGGCCAGGATGTTGCCCGCCACCGAATAGCTCTCCTTCACCAGATGGCCGCACCACTCCAGGCACTCGGCACCCGTGTGGGCGGCGAACCGTCCGTGGCGGTCCATGACGTGGACCTGACGGATATCCTGATCCTCGTCGGCGGCGATGAGTAGGCGCACGGTATCGGCGGCCGAGGCACCGGCCGCCAGCAGCGCCAGGCCACGCGGGCCGTAATAGTGATTGACGCGGGCCTGGCTGGCGATGGCCCCCACGCCGGTGCGGATGTGGGGAACGCGGGCGCCGGTGGCCAGCGTCTTGCTGGCGACAGCGATGCCGACCTGACCGGTCGCCACATCATGGGCAATGATCGAGAAGGTCATGCGCTACCTCCTGTGTGCCGCCGCTTCCGCTGGAAGAATTGCTCCTGCGCGAAACGCATGCAAGAACGTTTGCGCGCAGGTCTCCGACACGGAGCGGCATCAAGGAGCGCATCGCCACGCGGCTGGCGCGACTGGAGGTGGCGGCCGGCCGTGACATGAACAAGGGCACCGGCGCGTTGGCGACCATTGGCGCCACCGCACCCTTCGTCGGCCCGTTCGGCACGGTGTGGGGCATCATGAACAGCTTCATCGGCATCTCCAAGGCCCACACCACCAATCTGGCCGTGGTCGCCCCCGGGATCGCCGAGGCGCTGCTGGCAACTGCCATCGGC
>VBAB01000976.1 GCA_005888525.1 Alphaproteobacteria bacterium | reverse complement strand
GTCGGTGACCACCTGGGAGCCGGGCGCCAGCGATGTCTTCACCCACGGCTTCGACTTCAGGCCCTTCTTGTGCGCGTTGCGCGCCAGCAGGCCGGCCGCGATCAGCACCGAGGGGTTCGACGTGTTGGTGCAGGAGGTGATGGCGGCGATCACCACGTCGCCGTTACCCAGATCGTAGTCGGCGCCCTCCACCTTCACGCGGCGCTTCAAGTCCGCGCCTTTGACGATATCGGACAGCCCTGCGGCAAACCCGGCTTTGACGCCGGAAAGGGCCACGCGGTCCTGCGGCCGCTTCGGCCCGGCCAGCGACGGCTCCACCGTCGAAAGATCGAGCTCCATCATGTCCGTGAAGACCGGTCGAATGCCGGCCTCGCGCCATAGGCCTTGCGCCTTGCAATAGGCCTCGATCAGCGCCACGCGCTCGGGCGCCCGCCCCGTGGCCTTGAGGTACTTGATGGTGTCGGCGTCGACGGGGAAGAAGCCGCAGGTCGCTCCGTACTCCGGCGCCATGTTGCCGATCGTGGCGCGGTCCTCGACGGAGAGATGATCGAGCCCTTCACCGAAATACTCGACGAACTTCTCCACCACGCCGCGCTTGCGCAACATCTGCGTGCAGGTGAGCACGAGGTCGGTGGCGGTGACGCCCTCCTTGAGCTTGCCTTTGAAGCCGAAGCCGATCACCTCGGGGATCACCATGGCGACCGGCTGGCCGAGCATGGCAGCCTCCGCCTCGATGCCGCCCACGCCCCACGCGAGCACGCCCAACGCGTTGACCATGGTGGTGTGGCTGTCGGTGCCGACGCAGGTGTCGGGGAAGGCCTGCTCGGGGCGCCCGGGCTTGGTCCACACCGACTGCGACAGGTACTCGAGGTTGACCTGGTGGCAGATGCCGGTGCCGGGCGGCACCACGCGGAAGTTGTTGAAGGCGCCTCCGCCCCAGCGCAGGAACTCGTAGCGCTCCTTGTTGCGCTCGTATTCGATCTCGACGTTCTTCTTGAAGGCCTCGGCCGAGCCGAAGAAATCGACTTGAACGGAATGGTCGATGACCAGGTCGACCGGCACCAGCGGGTTGATCTTGGAGGGATCGCCGCCCAGTCCCTTCATGGCGTCGCGCATGGCGGCGAGGTCGACGACGGCCGGCACGCCGGTGAAGTCCTGCATCAGCACGCGGGCCGGCCGATAGGCGATCTCGCGCGTGGAGGTCTTGTCCTTCAGCCACTCGGCCACGGCGCGGATGTCGTCGGCCTTGACGCTGCGGCCATCCTCGTGGCGCAGCAGGTTCTCGATCAGCACCTTGAGGGAGAAGGGCAGCTTGGAGATGCCCGCCAGTCCATTCTTCTCCGCGTCGGGGAGGGAGAAGTATTCATAGGTCTTGGCCCCGACCTTGAGGGTCTTCTTGCACTTGAAGGTATCTGGCGATGCGGGCGCGGCGCTCATGGTATCGATCTCCTTGCGATCCGTCTGGCAACCGTCTTGCGGCAGGCCTGCCTTGCAAGACGCTGGCCGGGGGCGGGTGCGCCCGCATCACGCTGGCTTCGCAGCGGACCCCGGTCTTATAAAACGGTTCTAATATCATGGCCGGGTCGGGGAAAGCCCTTCGATGAAGCTCGTTGCGGATAGGCTCAGCTCGATCAGAGGTGGCCGCAAGCTGTTCTCGGAGCTGTCGTTTGCGGTCGCGGCGGGCGAGGCGCTGCTGCTGCTGGGGCCCAACGGCGCCGGCAAAACCACGCTGATCCGCACTATTGCCGGGTTGCTGAGCCCCGCTGCAGGCGCCATCCGCATCGATGGGGGCGAGGCGGAGCGCAGCGTGGGCGAGCAGTGCCACTATGTTGGGCATCTCAATGCGCTGAAATCGGGCCTCACCGTGGAGGAGAACGCGGCGTTCTGGTGCCGCTTTCTCGGTGGACGGCGCGATGGGCTGGACGTCGCGCTCGAGGCCTTCGGGCTCGCTCACCT
>VBAB01000469.1 GCA_005888525.1 Alphaproteobacteria bacterium | reverse complement strand
GAACGTGACCGTGGGCCAGGTGAGGCCCGGGATGCTCTCGGCGGCCCGGAACAGGCGCGGGAAGCGGCCGTATTCGGAATCCCAGTCCTCCTTGCCGCGCTCGGCGACCATGGCGCGGCACTTCTCCGAGGCGATGATCTCCTGCGCCTTGTAGGCCGAGGCACCGAGCACGCGCACGGCGTGATAGTGCGACAGCACGACATACTTGATCGGCTTGTCGGTGACCTTGGCCACCCGCTCGATGACCAGGCCGGCCATGGCCGGTGTCGCCTGGGCGTCGAAGACGATCGCGCCGTCGTCGCCGACGATGACGCCGCTGTTGGGGTCGCCCTCGGCTGTGAAGGCGTAGAGGTCGCGGCCGATCTCGGCGAAGGTGATCTTCTTCTCGGCCATATCGCCGGTGGAGGCAAAGTTCGCGGCCATGTCAGCGTTTCTCCCTGGCTGTCACGCTCTCATCCAGGAATTCGCGTCAGCGAATATCCGGGATCCAGGGTCGGCATCGGATGCCGTAGCGGCCTTGGCCCCTGGGTTCCCGGCTCTCTGCTGCGCTCCGGCCGGGATGACAGCGTCGCGTTTTCATCATCTGTTGTACTTCACCACTTCCTGGTCGATGGCGCCGAAGATGGAGCGGCCCGCTTCATCCAGCATCTCGATGCGGACGCGGTCGCCGAACGCGAGAAACGGCGTCCGCGGCTTGCCCTCGAGCAGCGTCTCCACCGTGCGCAACTCGGCGAGGCAGGTGTAGCCGGCGCCGCCCTGCGCGATGGGCTTGCCCGGCCCGCCGTCTCCCTTGTTGGACACCGTCCCCGAGCCGATGATCGAGCCCGCCCCCAGGCGCCGCGTCTTGGCGGCATGGGCGATCAGCTGCGGGAACGAGAACGTCATGTCGCGGCCCGCATTGGGCCGGCCCAGCAGCACGCCGTTGATGGATGCCAGCAGCGGCAGGTGCACCTTGCCATCCGCCCAGGCAGGGCCGAGCTCGTCGGGCGTGACCGCCACGGGCGAGAAGGCCGTCGACGGCTTGCCGTGGAAGAAGCCGAAGCCCTTGCCCAGCTCCGCCGGAATGAGATTGCGCAACGATACGTCGTTGACCAGCATGAGCAGGCAGATGCGCTCGCCCGCCTCCTCGGCCGACGCCCCCATGGGCACATCGTCGGTGACGACGGCCACTTCGCCTTCCAGATCGATGCCCCACGCCTCGTCCGCCAGCACAATCGCGTCGCGGGCGCCGAGGAACGTGTCCGATCCGCCCTGGTACATCAGCGGGTCGGTCCAGAAGCTTGCGGGCATCTCGGCCCCGCGCGCTCGGCGCACCAGCTCGACGTGGTTCACGTAAGCCGAGCCGTCGGCCCACTGATAGGCGCGCGGTAATGGTGCAGCGCAGCGAGCCTCGTCGAAGTCGACCATCGCGAAGGGCGCGGGCCGATGCCCGTCGGCGGCTTCGTTGAGCTCCGCATAGATCCGCTCGACTTGCAAACGCGTAGACTGCCAGTGGTCCAGCAGCTGCTGCATCGTGCCTAGACCTGCAACCGCGGCTTCGGCCCTGACTGCCTTGGTTAAATCGCGCGAGACTACGGCAAGGGCGCCGTCGCGCGTGCCGTCATGGAAAGTTGCGAGTTTCATGTTGCACACTTGTCCGGTAAACTGCCTCGGAAAAGGGCGGGAGGAGGAGATTGTGAGACGCAGAGATTTCTTGCGGGCGGGCGCAGCGACCGCACTCGCCACTCCGGCGCTCGCGGCCCCCGCAATCGCTCAATCCGCGCCCGAGATCAAGTGGCGCATGACCTCCAGCTTTTCCAAGACCATGGAGACGATGTACGGCACCTCGCAGATCGTGTGCCGCTACATCGCCGAGGCGACCGACAACAAATTCCTCATCCACCCCTACCAAGCCGGCGAGCTCGCGCCCAGCCGTCAGGCGCTCGACGCCGTCAGCAGCGGCTCGGTCGATTGCGCGTACACGCCGACGAATTTCTATGTCGCCAAAGACCCGACGCTGGGCTTCGGCACCGGTATTCCGTTCGGACTGAGCAGCCGCCAACAGCAGTCGTGGTGGACCTTCGGCGGCGGCGCCGAAATCGTCAATAGCGCGCTCAAGCGGCTCAATGTCGTGGGCATCCCGGCCGGTCTGACGGGCGCGCAAATGGGCGCCTGGTTCAAGAAGGAGATCAGCTCCGTCGACGACCTCAAAGGCTTGCGCTGGCGCATCAGCGGGCTGGGCGGCCCGGTGCTGGCGCGGGTCGGCGTGGCGCCGCAGGATATCCCGCATATCGACGTCTACGCGGCGCTCGAGCACAGCACGATCGATGCGGCCGAATTCATCTGCCCCCACGACGACGAGAAGCTCGGCCTGCCGAAGGTGGCGAAGTACAACTACCATCCCTGCTGGTGGGAAAGCGGCGGCATGGTGCATCTGGTCGTCAATCTCGAGAGATGGAACGCGCTGCCCAAGTCCTACCAGGCGATCGTTGCCCGGGCATGCGATGCGGCCAGCTTGTGGATGCTCGCCAAGTACGATGCGGTCAATGCGCCGGCGCTCAAGCGGCTGACGGCGGCAGGCGCGGTGCTGAAGCCCTTCCCGCAGGCCGTCATGGAGGCGTTCTACAGGGCCACCAACGAGCACCACGCCGAGCAGGCGGCGAAGGATGCGCACTTCAAGAAGGCGCTCGACTCCGTCAACGCCTTCCGCAAGGAGCAGTTGAGCTGGCTGCAGATCGCCGAGCACTCCATCGACAACTTCATGGTGTCCACGCGCGGGCGCGCCTGAGCGACCAGCTCATTTGGCTCCCGTGAAGTTCTTCGCCAGCGGCGACCAGCACTCGGCGTAGTCCTCCTGGATCGTCTCCAGCTGCGCGGCAAATTTCGTGAGGTGCTGGGGAAAGCGCGTCTCGAACATGAAGGCCAGCGTGTTGGTGAGCTTGACGGGCTTCAGCTCCCCCTTGGTGGCGTTGTCGTAGGCAATCTTGTCGGGCCCGTGCGGCAGCATGCAGTTGTGCAGCGACATGCCGCCAGGGGTGAAGCCCTCGAGCTTGGCGTCGTAGACCCCGTAGATCAGCCCCATGAACTCCGACATGATGTTCATGTGATACCAGGGCGGCCGGAAAGAATGCTCGGCCACCATCCAGCGCTCGGGGAAGATCACGAAATCGATGTTGGCCGTGCCTGCCGTCTCGGAGGGCGCGGTCAGCACGGTATAGATCGACGGGTCGGGGTGATCGAAGAGGATGGCGCCGACGGGAGAATAGTGCCGCAGGTCGTACTTGTAGGGCGCGTAGTTGCCGTGCCAGGCGACGACGTCGAGCGGCGAGTGGCCGATGTCGGCGACATGGAAGCTGCCGCACCACTTGACGGTGAGGCGGCACGGCTCCTCCTTGTCCTCGAAGGCCGCCACCGGCGTCTTGAAGTCGCGCGCGTTGGCGAGGCAGTTGGCGCCGATGGGTCCGCGGTCGGGCAGGGTGAACTTGGCGCCGTAGTTCTCGCACACGTAGCCCCGCGCCGGGCCGTCGACGAGCTCGACCTTGAACTTGACCCCGCGTGGGATGATGCAGATCTCGCCGGGCCCCGCCTCGATCCTGCCGAACTCGGTGCAGAAGCGCACCGCGCCCTGCTGCGGCACGACCAGCATCTCGCCGTCGGCGTTGTAGAAGTAGTCGCTCTCCATCGACTGGGTGGCGAGATAGACGTGCGCCGCCATGCCGGCTTGCGTGTTGACGTCCCCAGCCGTGGTCATGGTGCGCATGCCGGCGAGGAAGGTGAGCTTCTCCTTCGGCACCGGCACCGGTCCCCAGCGCAGCTGCCCGATCGGGCGGTCGTGCTCGCCGAGGCAGGGCGCCGTCTTCCAGAAGGGAAGCGACGATTTGCGGAACTTCTGTGCGTGCTGCACCGAGGGGCGGATGCGATAGAGCCAGGAGCGCTCGTTGGTGCCGCGCGGCGCCGTGAACGGCGACCCCGAGAGCTGCTCGGCATAGAGCCCATAGGCTGCGCGCTGCGGCGAGTTCTGGCCGACGGGGAGCGCGCCCGGCAGCGCCTCCGTCTCGAAATCGTTGCCGAAGCCCGGCATATATCCAGCCGGCGTCGCCTGCGTCCACTGCGGCCTGCCGCTGTCCGCTATCTTGCTGCCGTCAGCCATGCCACGTCCTCCAGATCACTCCCGCCTGTCGCAGCCATATTCTGCGCATGATAGCCGGGATACCCGAGCCAGCGCAAAGCGCAGCCTGATAGCATCTCGCAACAGGAGACTATTGGCGCGACTGCGCAGTGTGGACGCGGGAGGCAATTGCTTCGAGCACGGTTAGGGCGTCAGCAGTCCCATCCAACTCACCCTTTTCGAAGTCCTCTGCCGTCTGGCCCATGGTGTTGGTCACATGGGCAAGGCAGAGAACCGCCACTTCAGCAGCACGCGCAAACGCGTAGAGGGCGGCCGCTTCCATCTCGACTGCGAGCACCCCTTTGGATCGAGCCGACTGGATCGCTTCCTCGGTCTCGCGGAATGGGGCATCCGTGGTCCAACTCGAGCCGACGACCGCATGCAGGCCTTTGCTCGCCAGTGCCTCGCGGGCCATGGCAACCAAGCGTGGATCGGCGTCGGCATATGCTGAGGGTGCCGCGTAGTGGTAGCTCGTCCCTTCGTCGCGGAGAGCGCGATCTATGATGACAAAGTACGGGGGTTGCCCGGCCGGGGCGATCTGACCTGCCGATGTGAGGCTTACCAGCAACCGACAGCCACTCGCAAACAACTCCTCCGCAACCAAAACAGCGAATGGTGCGCCCACCGCGCAGCCGACGATCCCCACGGGCTGGCCGCCGAGCAGGAAGATATCGAGGCCGGTGTGGTAACAGGGCCAGCTCTCAAACGAATGTGCCTGGCCCGCGAGCCTGAGCCTGCGAACGATGTCGCCGTCGGGGTCGAGAACACACAAGCGGGGCACCTCGACCACCGGCAGGCCTTTTTGGCGGCGCGCCTCGCGCAGCAGCGCGCTTGCCGTGAAGACGGACTTGGAAGACGGATTCTTATTATCCAGAATGGGAGGCATAAGGGTACTCGCTCGAACACAGCCACTAGGTGGCCGCTTCCATCTTGAAAACCCGATCGTCCACCGCGCCCGTGGCCAGGTAGTCCGCCACCAGCTCGGCCAGCACCGGCGCCAGCAGAAAGCCGTGGCGGTAGAGGCCATTGACGTGGATGGTGCGGCCGCGCACGACGATCTTGGGGACATTGTCGGCGAAGGCCGGGCGCACGCCGGCGCCCAAATCGAGAATCTGGGCCTCGCCGAACGCCGGGTGCAGCGCATAGGCGCTGCCCAGCAGCTCGAGCGCCGAGCGCACCGTGGCCGGCCCGTCATCGTCGCTCTCGATCACGGTGGCACCGATCATGTAGCGGCGGCCGCCCCACGGCACGACGTAGAGCGGGTGGCGCGGGTGCAGCAGTCGCACCGGCCGGATCAGGTCGACGTCGCGCACGCGCACGATCGCGCGCTCGCCCCTGACGCCGCGCAGGCCTGTGAGCTCTCCCCGCGCGGCAAGGCCCCGACAGTCGATGACGGTTTCCTCTGCGCTGCTCCTGCCGGCCCAGGTGCTGGAGAACGCAACCTGGACGCCCGCGGCTCGTATCGCATCGAGGAGAAAGCGCATGGCTTCGGCGGGCGCCATGTGCGCTTCGGCGGGATAATGGAGGCCTGCGGCGAACCGGCCCTCGAGGTCGGGCTCCAGCGCGTTCAGCTCTTCCGCGTCCAGCTTCTCGAAGCCGTCGGTCATGCGCGCGAAGCGCACGAGCTCGGCGCGATCGCGCGTGCCGGCGACGACCAGCGTGCCCTTCACCGTCACGCCCGGATAGCTCTGGGGCCACAAGGCCAGCGATTTGAGCCCCAGCTCGCGCACGAGCGGATCCGCCGCTTCCGCCTCGCAGTAGGGGGCCAGCATGGCGCCCGCAAGGGCGCTGGCGGACTGCGCGAACGGCTCGACCGAGCGCTCGATCAGCCGCACGGAAAAGCCCCGCCGCGCCAGGGTCAGCGCCTGCCACAGGCCGACGATGCCGGCGCCGGCGACCGTGATGGTGGGTGTCGTCATGCCGTTCACGCGAAGCGGGTCGTCACTCCCCCCGCGCCACGCCCTCGCGCCGGGGATCGGCTCCGCCCTCCAGCATGCCGTCCTTGCGGATGACGATGGCGTGCGTGCCTGACGTGAGCAGGTCGGCGCTCACGCGGTGTCCGTAGGGCTTCACCTTCAGCGCATGCCAGATGGCCGAAGCATGGTCAATCTCGATCTCGAACGGGCCGCCGCGGCTGCCGAAGTTCATGAGCGCCACCGCGCTTTGCGCGTCGAGCTGCCAGTCGATCAGCCCGACCAGCGCTTTCACGACGTAGAGGATGATGCGGCTGCCGCCCGGCGAGCCGAGATGGTCGGAGCCATCGAGCTGCGCGGCCGCTTGCCGGGTCCCACGGCGTTGGCGAGCGGCCGGCCGGTGCGGTCGACGGGGCGGAAGGCGAAATCGGTGAGCTCGTTGTTGAGCAGGAAACCTGCCGCCCACAGCCGCGAGCCGAAGCCCGCCTCGATGGTCGTGGTCATCGCCAGCACGTTGCCGTCGCGGTCGACGATGGAGAAGTGGCTGGTGCCGGGGGCCTCGATCGTCTCGTCATCGCCGAAGCTGCGGCTTGCGGATTGCGGCGGCGCGCCGGGGCTCGGCCGGGCCATGGCCGCGGCAGGATTGATGAGGGCCCGCCTGATATCGAGGTAGCCGGCGTTGAGGAGGCCAGCTGGCAGAGGCACGAAATCCGGATCGCCGATGAATGCGTCGCGGTCGGCGAACGCGAGTTTCTCGGCTTCCGCAATCAGATGCAGCGCCCTCGCGCTCATGGCCTCTGCCGGCCCCCTGCCCAGGTCGAAGGGGTCGATGAGCTTGAGGACTTGCGCCACCGCCAGACCGCCGGAGGAGGGGGGACCCATGCCGCAGACCCGGTAGCGCCGGTAGACGACGCACACGGGCTCGCGCTCCTTCACGCTGTAGCCGGCGAGATCGGCTACCGTGATGTCGCCCTGGTGGTTGGGAGCCGCGTGCACGGCATCGACGATCGCCTGGGCGATCGCGCCCGTGTAGAAGGCGTCCGCCCCGCCCTCGGCAACCGCGCGCAAAGTCGCCGCGAACTGTGGGTTCTTGAGGAGGTAGCCGACCGGCCAGGCGCTGCCGGTCTGGTCGAAGAAGTATCGGCGCGCCGCCGGCGCGAAGCCATCAGCCCCCTCCCAGCGCAGCAGCAGATGCAAGCGCGGGGAGACCCGAAAGCCCTCCGTGGCGAGCCGGATCGCCGGCCCAAACAGACTCGCCCAGGGGAGCCGGCCGTGCCGCTTGTGCACGGCTTCGAGGACGCGCAACGTACCGGGCACGCCGACGCTCAGCCCTCCGAATACGGCCTCGTCGAACTTGCGCGGACGGCCGTCGACCAGGAACCGCTCCGGTGTAGCCGCCGCCGGTGCCGTTTCCCGTCCGTCGTAGCCTTTGAGCATCCGGCCGGCGGCGTCCCAGTGCAGGATGAACGCGCCGCCGCCGAGACCCGAAGATTGCGGCTCGACCAGATTGAGCACCAGTTGCACGGCGATGGCCGCATCGGCGGCGCTGCCGCCCGTGCGCAGGATTTCCAGGCCGGCGTCGACCGCAAGTGGGTTGGCGGCCGAGACCATGAAGGACTTCGCGTTGGCGACTTGGCCGGCGCGGGACCCCGTTGCAGCCTCCGGGGAGGCGGAGCGATCCTGGGCCGCCGCCGGAGCGGCGACGGCCCCGAGCGCGACGAGCAACGCGGTGATGCTAGAGCAGGATCGCTTCAGATTGGCGCGCTTGCCCACAAATTCAACGTGTGGCTGAAGCGTGAATCCTGCTCTGCTTCCATAGTTTAGAGCGAGATTCACGTTCCTGGATGGAAGCCCCAGTGCTTCCATCAGGAACGATCTCGCTCTAGCGAGGAGGACGCGCCTCGACGTCACGGACATGTCTTCGAAAACCTGTGCAGCTGGAGCGGCCCGGACGTTGTGCGCCTTTTCAAGTGGCAGGGAAATCCCATTGACTCCCTGGGGAAAACAGTTGGAGCTCGCGTTCTGTGCCGTTATCTCCGGCACCCTGTGTGCAACGCTTGGATGAGGATGTGGCTGAATTCGCACAGGACCCAACAAACTCCGGATTTCAACGCCCTTATCACGGATCCTTGGGTTGCGTCCGGGCTCTGGGCCGGCCAAATTGCGACGGTTCGAGTGAAGCTGGCCGTCTTGTCGAACAGTGGCCGTTTTGCTCGAGTTTTTCTGCGCGGGGTCGCTAAGGGGAAAAGCCGAGGTCTGCATATCGCCAGCAGGCCAGGTGAACGAGAATGGGGCGGCGATAAACGCACTCTTCACGGGTGCGGGTGCAGGATCGGCGGCAACGACCTTGAAGCGGAAAGCATAGAGGGAGCTTGAAACGATGATCATCGCACGCTTGCTGCGCAGCGCGACCATCGCGGCAGGAGCCA
>VBAB01000975.1 GCA_005888525.1 Alphaproteobacteria bacterium | reverse complement strand
TCGGCTACTTCGCCTCGATCCCCAAGGAGCTCGACGAGGCTGCTTTGATCGATGGCGCCGGCTATTTTCAGACCCTGACCAAGATCTTCATCCCCGTGGCGCTGCCGGGCCTGATCGCCGCGACCATCTTCGCCTTCACGGTGAGCTGGGCGCAGTTCCTCTATCCGCTCGCGTTCACCACCTCCGCCGATCAGCTGGTGCTGCCCGTCGGCATCATCACGTCGCTGATCAAGGGCGACGTCTTCAACTGGGGTCAGATCATGACCGGCGCGCTGCTGGGCGCCGCGCCGCCGCTCATCATCTACGCCTTCCTGATGGACTATTACATCGCCGGACTCACGGCCGGCGCAACGAAGGGTTGAGACAACAAAGGTCGAGGAAACGATGTCGGAAGTCAGGTTACGCAAGGTCTTCAAGCGCTACGATGTGGTCGAGGCCGTGCGAGGCATCGACCTCGACATCGCCGACCACGAGTTCGTCGTGCTGGTCGGGCCGTCGGGCTGCGGCAAGTCGACGACGCTGCGCATGATCGCGGGTCTGGAGGACATCACCGACGGCGAGATCTTCATCGGCGGCGACATCGTCAACGACGTGCCGCCGAAAGACCGCGACATCGCCATGGTGTTCCAGAACTACGCGCTCTACCCGCACATGACCGTGTTCCAGAACATGTCGTTCGGGCTGCGGCTCAAGCGCTTTCCCAAGGCCGAGATCAAGAAGCGCGTGGACGAGGCGGCCCGCATCCTCGACATCACGGAGCTGCTCGACCGCAAGCCCAAGCAGCTCTCCGGCGGCCAGCGCCAGCGCGTCGCCATGGGCCGCGCCATCGTGCGCAATCCCAAGGTGTTTCTGTTCGACGAGCCGCTGTCGAACCTCGACGCCAAGCTCAGGGTGCAGATGCGCACCGAGATCAAGAAGGTGCACCAGCAGGTGCGCACCACGACCGTCTACGTCACCCACGACCAGGTCGAGGCCATGACGCTGGCCGATCGGGTCGTGGTCATGAACGGCGGCAACATCGAGCAGGTCGGCACGCCGCACCAGCTCTATCACAACCCCAGGACGCGTTTCGTCGCCGGATTCATCGGTTCGCCGGCCATGAACTTCATCCCCTGCCGCATGGAAGAGGCGAACGGCGGCTTGAGCATTCGGCTCACCAACGAGCTGGCGTTCCCGGTGCCGCCCGCGCGCGCCGCGCAGTATCAAGGCAGCAAGCAGAACGGCAAGCTGCTGCTTGGCCTGCGCCCCGAGCACATCACCGAGGCCGGCCAGCATCTGGAACCCGGCGAGGTGCCGTTCGAGGCCAAGCTCGAGGTGACCGAGCCGATGGGCATGGAGACGCTCGTCTATTTCCCGGTGAACGGCACGCAGGTGTGCGGCCGGGTGAACCCCAACGCGGGCGCCCGCGACGGCGCGCCGCTGCGGCTCGCCGCCGATCTCAATAACATGCACCTGATCGACGAGGCGAGCGGCCAGGTCATCTGACGTGCGCGAGCCAGTGGGGAGAGGGTTAGGGTGAGGGGCGGCCACACCCGGTGCGCTGGCGTTTGCCGCTGCCCCTCACCCCGACCCTCTCCCCGTAAGCACGGGGAGAGGGAGGTCAGGTGCGGAAGGCCGGGTGGGTGCGCCGGAGGTTTTCCAGATCTTGAATGGCCGAGGCAGGCAGCGGGCCCATCTCGGCGGCTCCCAGGGCCTGGTCGAGGTGCCACGTCTCGCCGATGCCGACGACGATGGTGGAGAGCAGCGGGCAGGCGAGGCCAAACCGCAATGCGGCTTGCGCGGGCGTTCCGTACTGCGTTCCCAGAACGGCGAGAGCGGCCTTGGCGCGGGCCTCCTCCGCTGCATTCTCGGCATTTGCCGTGATCGGCGCCTCCCGCCCATGGCGCTCCGTACTGGCCAGGTGCCCGGCGGCGAAGACGCGAATGCCCATGACCCCCATGTCCTTGGCAACGCACCGGTGCAGGAGACCATCGAAGTCGGTCGAGTTCCATCCCTTGCCCGCGCTTGCCATGGCGGTCGGATTGAGCAGGTTGTAATAGATCTGCACCACGTC
>VBAB01000468.1 GCA_005888525.1 Alphaproteobacteria bacterium | reverse complement strand
CAGCACCTGCTCGATGAGCTGGCGGGTCTGGGCCAGCACCTCCTCGCCGCTCGACCCCACCGGGCGCAGCACGAACTTCGAGACGCCGGCAGCTATGTAGTCGGCGATGCGTTCGACGAGCACGGCGGCATCGCCGACGGCAAAATATCGGGCAGCGTCGTTGCCCGTCCGCTTGCTGTAGGCCTCCATCGCCCGCTGCAAAGCAGGCTGCGCCGACCGCCCGAAATAGAAGGGGAAGCTCGCGCCGTAGTGGTCGTCGTCGATGCTGCGCCCGGCCTCGCCCGTGGCAGTCCGGATGGCGGCGACGATGCGCGCGGCCTCCGCCGGCGTCTCGGGTCCCCCCTGCCAGCCGGTACCGACCCGTGCCGTGCGCCGGATCGCGGCCTCGGACCCTCCGCCGATCCACATCGGCAGGTCCGCCTGCACCGGCTTGGGCGCGATGGTCGCGCCCGACAGGCGGTAGTGCTCGCCGGTGAAGTCGACGCTGTCCTCGCGCCACAGGCGCCGCACGATCTCAAGCCCCTCGTCGGTCTTGCGGCCGCGTGTGCGCGTGTCGACGTGCAGCGCGGCCCATTCCGGTGCCCGCGGGCTGCCGATGCCGAAGGCGGGCAGCAGGCGGCCGTCCGACAGCACGTCGATGGTGGCGCACTGCTTCGCCACCAGCACGGGATCGCGCAGCGCCAGCGACACCACGTTCATGCCGAACTTGATGCGGCGCGTGCGGCCCGCCAGCGCGGCCATGGCTGTCATGCATTCCAGCATCGGCTCACGGCTGAGCAGCCGATCGGTCTGCCACAGCGAGTCGACACCGCCCGCCTCGCACAGGTCGACCCAGCGCCAATAGTCCTTCGCCCCCGAGAACGGAAGCTCCATCAGGCCAACACCAACGGCAACAGACATGTTCATCACCCAATTGGCACTCATTCCCGCACAGGCGGGGACCCAGGCCACGTCTCGGCGAGGGCAACGGTCGCTCGAACCATACACGCGTGCGTTCATTCTTGCAGCCATGCTCTCCGCGCGCCGTATGGGAGCGTCGGACCTATCTTCCGTGACAAGCGATACGAGCGTGCGTTAGCCTCGTCCGTCAATCCAGGATGCAAGGAGAGGAAACATGGCCGACAGCGAGCTCTACAAGAAGGGCGAGGCGATCCGCAGGAAGCTCAGGGGCGAGGAGGATTTTGCTCGCAATCAGGGCCAGTACGCCAAAGATCCCGTGATGAAAAAGTTCATCGATGTCGCCACCGAGACGGTATTCGGCTCGCTGTGGACGCGGCCGGGGCTCGACATCAAGACGCGCACGCTCATCTGCGTGGTGTCGGACGCGGCTACCGGGCGCTACCCCGAGCTGGATATTCACCTGCGTTTCGCCCTCAAGCAGGGCTGGACCGAGGAAGAGCTCACCGAGGTTCTCCTGCATCTGACAGGCTATGTCGGGGTGCCGATCATACGCGAGGCGATGCTGGTGGCTTCCGAGGTGTTCAAGAGCGTGAAGGCCGAGCGCGGCAGCAAGGGTTAGCAGGGGGCACCGATGAAGTTCGGGCTGAGCACGGTGACGCGCGGCGTCTTCTCGAGCCGCGAGAACTACATGGCCGTCGCCAAGGCGGCCGAGCGCGCGGGCTTCGATTTCCTCTCGGTCAGCGACCACCTGATCGTGCCGGAGAAGCTGCGGACGCATTACCCCTATACCGCCAGCGGCGCTTTCGCAGCTGCGGAGCACGGCCATTGCTTGGATCAGCTGGCGACCATCGCCTTCCTCGCCGGCTGCACCGAGCGCCTGCGTTTGCTGACATCGGTGCTGGTGGTGCCGCACCGGCCGGCGATGCTGACTGCGAAGATGCTGGCAACCATCGACGTGCTCGCCAACGGCAGGCTGATCGTCGGTGCCGGCGCGGGCTGGATGAAGGAGGAATTCGCGCTTCTGGGTGTCCCCTTCGAGGACCGCGGCAAGGTCACCGACGAGTTCCTCGAAGCCTTCCGCGAGCTGTGGACCAAGGACGCCCCCTCCTATCGTGGCGAGCACGTGCGATTCTCCGACGTGCTGTTCTATCCCAAGCCTCTGCAGAAGCCCCACCCGCCGATCTGGGTTGGCGGCGAGAGCCCGGCCGCGCTGCGGCGCGCGGCGAGGCTCGGCGATGCCTGGTATCCGGGCAACAACAGCCAGACGAAGCCGCTCGACACGCCGGCACGCCTCGGCGCCGGCATTGCCGACGTGAAGCGGATGGCGGAGGCGGCGGGACGGGATCCGACCTCCCTCGGCATCGCCCTCCTCGTACAGGATTTCTTCGAGTGGGCGCCGCACAAGATCCAGGACGGTTCGGCCCGTCGCATGTTCACGGGCACGTCGGCGGACATGGCGGCCGATGCTGCGGCGCTGGAGGCGCTCGGCGTCGACCACGTCGCGCTGAGGCTTGGGGGCGCATCCGCCGCGGAGGCGGTCGAGCGCATCGACCGCTTCGGCCGCGAGGTTATCGGAAAACGAATGTAGTTGGTGTTGGGACGCCGATACAAAGCTACTGGTTGTCATACCGGGGCTTGTCCCCGGTATCCAGCTATTAGCTGACTGCTGAGCGAGCGGAAGGATGGATCCCGGTGACCCTCGGACCAGGTCCAAGGGCAAGCAAGCACCGGGATGACAGCGACGGAGTTAGCCTCATGGGCACAGGGGTCGGTCTGCGTGAGGTGGGGTATTTGGACGGCGCCGGCGGCGGGCAGGTCGTCGTGGTCGACGGCGTCGCCTACGTCGGTCACATGCGCAGCCCGCACGGCACGTCCATCGTCGACGTGCGCGATCCCAAGAACTGCCGGGAGCTGGCCAAGATCGGCATGCCGCCCGGCACGCATTCCCACAAGGTGCGGGTGGCTGATGGCCTGATGGTCGTCAATCACGAGATCAACAACGCCGACAGCAGCCCCGTGCCCGCCGATTTCCGTGGCGGTATCGGCATCTACGATGTCTCGACGCCGGTCAGGCCGCGCGAGATCACCCGCTGGAAGACCGAAGGCAAGGGCGTGCATCGCTTCGATTTCGACGGCCGCCACGTCTACATGTCGCCGACGCTGGAGGGCTATGTCGGCACCATCATGATGATCATGGACCTGAAGGACCCGGCCCGCCCGCAGGAGACTGGGCGCTGGTGGATGCCGGGCCAATGGACCGCCGGCGGCGAGCAGCCGAGCTGGCCCCAGACGGCGCACCGCTGCCATCATCCGCTGCGGCTCGGCAACCGCCTCTACACCAGCTACTGGCTCGCCGGTTTCGTCATCCTCGACATCGAGGACATGTCGAAGCCGAAGCTCGTCTCCGGCCTCGACTGGTCGCCGCCCTTCGCGTGCCCCACCCACACGGCGCTGCCGCTGCCATTCGACATCCGCGGCCGCCGCTACCTGGTCGTCGCCGACGAGGACGTGCAGCGCAAGGATGCCGAGGTCGCGGCCTTCATGTGGATGGTCGACATCACCGATGAGCGCCACCCCGCGCCGGTCGGCAGCTTCCAGGTGGAAGGCATCGACGGAGCGCCGCAGCCGACCATGACCGCCTGCCATCAACCATGCGAGAAGGTGACCGGCACGGAAATTCCCTTCGCCTGGTTCGCCCATGGGCTGCGCATGATCGACGTGAAGGACCCGCACGGCCCCCGCGAGGTGGCGCACTTCATGCCCGACGTCCCGCAAGGTACCGACCGCGTGTCGAGCAACGACGTCACGGTGGACGATCGTGGGCTCATCTATCTCATCGACCGCCGGCGCGGGCTGACGATCGTCGAGCGGCTATGATCGGGGAGATTGCCACATGACCGATGGCTCGGCCGAGATCGAGCGCCACTACGGCCGTGGCGGGCTGCTCGACCGCATCCTCGCCGCCCTGAAGGAGGCCGGCAAGGACATCGACCATCTGACGATCGACGACCTGGCCCCCATCGACGAGCTTCATTCCCGCCGCCGTCTGGCGACCAAGGAGCTGGCCGAGATGCTGGCGCCCAAGCCGGCCGAGCGCCTGCTCGACATCGGCTCGGGGCTGGGCGGGCCGGCGCGCTACCTGGCCATGGTCTGCGGCTGCCGGGTCACCGGGATCGACCTGACGGCGGAGTTCGTCACCGTGGCCATCGAGCTTGCGCGCCGCTCTGGCCTCGCTGGACAGGTCGACTTCAAGCAGGCATCGGCGCTGGACTTGCCGTTTGCCGACGGCAGCTTCGACCTGGCGTGGTCGCAGAACGTGGCCATGAACATCGCCGACCGGCCGCGCTATTACGCCGAGATGCGCCGCGTGCTCAGGCCCGGCGGACGGCTGGCGATCCAGGATGTGGCGCAGGGGCCGGCAGGCGCGCCGCACTACCCCGTGATGTGGGCCGACACCCCGGCGACGAGTTTCCTGCGCACACCGGCGGAGACGCGCGCGCTGCTGGAGGCGGCGGGCTTCAAGGTCATGACCTGGCTGGACAACACGGACGCGGCGATCGCCGAGACGGAAGCGGAGCGCGCCCGCGCGGCAACGAGCGGCGGCGGGCAACCGATCCTGGGCGTGCATCTGGTGGTGGGCCCGAGCTTCTGGGACAAGGCACGCAACGGCAATCGCAGCATGCGCGAGAACCGCATCCGGCTGATCAACGCGGTTCTCCGCCGCGATTGAGGCGCTGCGCCGAGAGGCATTCTCGGCTTCGCCCGCGGAGCCATGAGATTTCGGAAGCGCAGGTCACCAATATTCGACGCAGTACACGTTGTGATTTTCTCCGTGCCGAGCAATGCAACCCCAAAACGCGCGTCATAACCGCATTTTGTTGCTCGCAACGAGGTTCGAGCGTACCTCGCGCCCGGCCGTTGCGGCGCGTCGACCTAGGTCAAACCCTAAGTTGACGACAGCAATCATCAAAGTAACGTCGGTCTCAAGAGAAGGGGGAGTGGCGGCGGTCGACAACAAAGTCGGAGCCGACATGCTAGACGACGGACTGAAGCGTACGCGTATCAAGAATACGGTTATCGCAGCTCACTTCCCGACCGTCTTCATGGTTCGGGAGCACGACGGAGGCGACACACTCAATCAGAAGCTCGAGGAGCTGATGCTTCGGCTGGAGAAGGAGACGACCAACATCGCCTCCCGTACCAGCAACATCGGTGGATACCACTCCGAGGCGAACTTCTTTTCGCGTAAAGAGCCGGAGGTAGCAGCGCTGCGGGACCTGGTGCAGCAAGCCCTGGACGACTACGTCCCCAACTTCCTCGCTGGCAACTGTCATGTTCCGCCCACCAACCTCCGCATGCGCCTGTGGGGGTGGGGTATCAACATGCGCGCCGGCGACATCAACTTCCAGCACGTGCACCCGGACGCCAAGGTCAGTGGCGTCTACTACGTGAGCGTGCCGCCCCTGCCGTCCGGCAGCGCAGCGGAGGAGGGTGCGATCATGTTCGTCGACCCGCGACCGCGCGCTCACATGAACCGCGTGCCGAACCAGACCACGGAAATCACCCTCCAACCCAAGCCCGGCATGCTGATCGTGTTCCCGGCCTACTACGAGCACGCCGTCATTCCGTTCCGCGGTCCGGGCGTGCGCATCTGCATCGCCTTCAACGCCAACATGTGAGGCTCATCGCATCAGGCTCGGCAGCCACAGCGAGATGGCGGGGAAGGCAATGAGAATTGCCAGCCGCACCACGTCGGCGACCATGAACGGCAGCACGCCATGGAAAAGCGTGCGCGTCGGCACGTGGGGCAGGAGCGCGTTCAGCACGAACAGGTTCATGCCGACAGGCGGGCTGATGAGGCCGATCTCCACCACCACCACGATCAGGATGCCGAACCAGATCGGGTCGAAGCCCAGATGCACGACGAGGGGAAAGAACACTGGCACCGTCAGCAGGATCATGGAGAGCTCCTCCATCGCCGTGCCGAGGATCACGTAGATGGCGCAGATCGCCGTCACCACCATGATCGGCGACAGGTCGAGCGTGGTGACGAGGTTCTTCAAATCGCCGGGCATCGACGTGTAGTTGACGAACTCTGCGAACATCAAGGCGCCCGTCAGGATGGCGAACAGCATTGCGGTCGTGCGCGCCGACTCCACCAGCGCGTCGAGCAGCGTGCGCCAGGTCAGCACCCGCCGCGTCAATGCAAAGCACAGCGCCCCGAAGGCGCCCATGCCGGCCCCTTCGGTGGCGGTGAAGACGCCGCCGTAGATGCCCCCCATCACGACGATGAAAAGCAGGGCGACCGCCCAGACATCCTT
>VBAB01000467.1 GCA_005888525.1 Alphaproteobacteria bacterium | reverse complement strand
GTCCTATCGCTCGACGCTGGCCAATCTGCTGGGCCTGCGCTTCATCGCCACCGGCGCGCCCATCGAGACCATGGACCCGCGCCTGAAGCCCGGCGACCTGCCGCTCGTCGCCCGCACCACCGACGGCTACATTTACGAGAACCCGGATGCTTTCCCGCGCGTGCTCTTCGCCACCGCGGCCAAGGCCGCTGATTTCACGCGCCTGCTGTCCGATGGCGCCTGGCCGGACGCTGACTTAAGCACAACCGTCCTGCTCGAGCGTCCGTCAGCGGCCGCTACCCCCCGCCGCCCCGGCAGCGCACGCATCATCAGCTACCGCAACACCGAGGTAACCCTGGAAACCGACAGCCCCGACGGCGGCTGGCTCGTCCTCAACGACCTCTGGCACCCCTGGTGGTTCGCCGAGGTGGACGGCAAGCCGGCGGAAATCCTGCGCGCCAACGTCCTCTTTCGCGCGGTCGCAGTCGCTCCGGGCCGACACACGGTCCGGTTCCGGTTCAGGCCGCTTGCCGGAGCCAGGGCGCAGCTAGGAAAATGATCGCATTCCCTCGCAGCGTGCTCGACAGATTCCCCTCCCCTTGACGGGGAGGGGTTAGGGGTGGGGTGAAATGCGCGAGTGGCCTGCTTTGTTACCCCCACCCCCGACCCCTCCCCGCAAGGGGGAGGGGAGCACATGCCAGCAGCGTACGAGTCGATCTTCAGCCAAAGTGGGTACTATGAGCAAATTCCCATCTGACGGAATCGATTTGGGATTCACAAGGGCTGCGAACAGTGATTCATGCTGTGGGCTGGCAGAGGAGGCCAGCCTGCATGACCAAACCTCTGTCGAGCGACCTTCGTGAGCGACTAATCGAGGCGGTTGCGGCTGGCATGAGCCGGCGGGCTGCGGCGGATCGGTTCGGGATAGCGGCGTCCACAGCGGTGAAGTGGGTGCGCCGGTGGCGCGATACGGGCAGCAAGGCGCCGCGGCCGCAGGGTGGCGACAAGCGTTCCGATCGGATCGAGGCCCATGCCGAGGAGGTTCTCGAGCTGGTCGCCGCGATGCGCGACGTCACGCTGGCGGAGATTGCCAGCCATCTGGAGCGTCGGCACGGCGAGCGGTTTGCACAAAGCGTGGTTTGGCGCCTTCTCGATCGCCACGCCATGACGTTCAAAAAAAACCGCGCACGCCAGCGAGCAGGACCGCCCGGACGTCGCCGCGCGAAGGCAAGCCTGGCGCGCCACACAGGCAGAGCTTGACCCGCGGCGTCTCGTCTTCATCGATGAGACCGGCGCGTCGACCAAGATGGCCCGGCTGTGCGGGCGGTCGCTGCGCGGCACGCGCTGCCTGGCCGCGACCCCGCACGGTCATTGGAAGACGACGACCTTCGTCGGTGGCCTCAGGCTCGGCGGCATGACGGCGCCGATGGTGCTCGACGGTGCCATGGATGGGCCAGCATTCCTGGCGTGGATCGAGCACATGCTGGCTCCAACGCTCGAGCCCGGCGACATCGTCGTGATGGACAATCTGCCCGCCCACAAGCCGGACGCCGTGCGCACTGCAATCGAGGCCACAGGCGCCACACTGCGCTACCTGCCGCCATACTCGCCCGATCTCAACCCAATCGAGATGGCATTCTCCAAGTTCAAGGCGCTCTTGAAGAAAGCGGCGGCACGGACCATCGACGACCTGCGGACTGCGATCGCCCAGGCCCTGCCGCAACTCACGCCGAACGATTGCGCCAACTACTTCGCCGCCGCAGGATACGGGTCCGTGTGATCGGAATCTGCTCTAGTGCAGGATCGCTTCAGATTGAATCGCCTGCTCCCAAATGCGACGTGGGGATGAAGCGTGAATCCTGCTCTACTTAATGAATCTAGCGGTATGCACTTGGCAACACGGAACGCATGACGACTTTCGACAACCTGCTGGATCGCTTCGGCCGTTGGCTGGCGCAGCGCCTGAGGCGCGAGGCGCCCGGCGAAGAGCCGTTCGTGCCCGCCGATCCGGACGCGCTGCGCCGCTCACTGCGCCCGGGCGACGTGCTCCTGATCGCCGGCAGCAGCAAGCTTTCGACCGCGATCAAATACCTGACGCAGTCGACGTGGTCGCACGCGGCCTTCTATGTCGGCGATGTGCTGGGAGGATCGGCCGGCGCCGAGCCGCACATGCTGATCGAGGTCACGCCCGTCGAAGGCTGCGTGTCGGTGCCGCTTTCCAAGTACGAGCGCTTCCACACCCGCATCTGCAGGCCGGTCGGGCTGACGAGCACCGACCGCGAGGATGTCCTCGGGTTCATGGTCTCGCGGCTGGGCACGCAGTACGACATGCGCAACATCTTCGACCTCGCCCGCTACCTGCTGCCGACGCCGCCCGTGCCGGCGCGCTGGCGCCGTCGCATGATCGCGCTGGGTTCCGGCGAGCCGACGCGCACGATCTGCTCGACCTTGATCGCGGAGGCATTCGGTCGGGTGCAATATCCCATCCTGCCGAGCGTGGAGCGCGTCACCGGCGAGACGCCGGGCATCAGCCGCTTTCGCCGCCAGGAAATCCTGCACATCCGCCATTACAGCCTCTACGCACCAGCCGATTTCGACCTCTCGCCCTATTTCGCCATCGTCAAGCCGACGCTCGAGGAGGGATTCAACTACAAGGGGCTGACGTGGGCCGGGGAAGCCTCCGCGGGTTCCGACCTCCCGGCCAAGAAAGACCTGCAACATTAGCCGCCGCCGTCGGAGCCGGCCTGGCGCGACGTTCGCCGCGGACTAGCCACCCCCAACCCCGTTCATGCCCCCTTCAGGCCGCGCGTGACATTACCGCGCCCGCCGGCACCACAGGGGCGCTACAATGCTCTGCGAGAACACAAGCCCCAGGGCCCAACGCAGGCCCCGAGCAGAGCAACGATAACCCCATGAGCGTCTCCCACTTTCAGGCCCCGGATGCGCCGGGCTTCAAGCTCGACCCGCGCGTGGTGGGGGCGTTCGGCCGGTTCGCGGGCGGCTTCTGGAGGGGCGCCACCGCCTTCCGGGCCTGGGCGCTGACGCTGGGGCTGGCCGCCTTCCTGATCCTCTCCACCGCCGCCACCGTCGCCCTAAACCACTGGAACCGCTGGTTTTTCGACAGCCTGGAGGCCCGCGACGTGGGCGGGCTGACCCACGCCGTGCTCGTGTTCGCGGTGATCATCGGCTTCATGGCAGCGATCGGCGTGGGCATCGTGCTGACGCGCGAGACGCTGCAGGTCGACTGGCGCGCCTGGATCGTCAAGCACCTGGTCGACCGCTGGCTGTCGCGCCAGCGCTTCTACCACCTCAACGTCACGGGCAAGGAGCCGCCCAACCCCGAGTACCGCATCTCCGACGACACGCGCTGGGCCACCGAGCCGCTGGTGGACCTCGGCATCGGCCTGGTGCTGGCCGTGGTGGGGGCGGCCGCCTTCATCTCCATCCTGTGGACCGTCGGCGGCTCCTACACGCTGGAGCTGGGCTCGCTCGGACCGGTCACGATCCCCGCCTACATGGTGATCGCGGCGCTGGCCTACGGCATCATCGCCTCGGGCCTGATGATGTGGGTCGGTGCGCCGCTCGTCGGCTTCGTCGGCCGCAAGAACGAGGCGGAGGGCTATTTCCGCTTCGCCATGATGCGCATCCGCGACAACGCCGAGAGCGTCGCCCTCATGAACGGCGCACGCTACGAGCAGGCGGTGCTCGGGCGCTTCTACGAGACGGTGGTGGCGCGCTGGATGGCGATCGTGTGGCAGCACGGGCACCTGACCTGGATCACCAACGCATCCGGCCCGATGATCCCCATCATCCCGCTGCTGTTCGCCGCGCCCAAGTACATCTCGGGCGAGCTGACGCTGGGGCAGGTGACGCAGCTGGCCGCCGCCTTCGTGCAGGTGCAGATCGCCATCTCCTGGGTGGTCGACAACTACAACCGCGTCGCCGAGTGGTACGCCTCCGCGCGCCGCGTCATGGACATCGTCGATGCCTGCGACGCCATCGACCCGCAGATCGAGGCGACTTCCCCCACGCCGACGCGACCCACGGCAGCGCAGGGCGCCACGCTGCGCCTGAGCGACTTCGAGATCGGCGACGGCACCGGCCGGCCCCTGCTTTCGGGCGCGGATCTGTCGGCGGGTCCCGGCGAGGCCGTGCACGTGCACGGCGATTCCAGCACCGGCAAGTCGACGCTGGTGCGCGTGCTCGCCGGCCTGTGGCCGGTTGCGCGCGGCGGCCTCACGCTGCCGGACAGGTCCGAGGTGATGATCACGCCGCAGAAGAGCTACCTGCCGCTGGGCTCGCTGAAGGGCGCGCTGCTCTATCCCAATCCCACCCTGCAGATGTCCGACGACCGCCTCAGGGCTGCGCTGGACAAGGTCGACCTCGGTGCGCTCGGTGGCCGTCTCGACGAGGTGGCGCGCTGGGACCAGGTGCTGTCCAACGGCGAGCGCCAGCGCCTGGCCATGGCCCGGCTGCTCATCCACGAGCCCCGCGTGATCATCCTCGACGACGCGCTGTCCGCGCTCGATGAGTCCGCGCAAGCCGCCATCCTCGCCCGCCTGCGCAGCGAGCTGCCCGATGCCACCATCGTCAGCCTGGCGCAGCGTCCAGCGCCGGCGGGAGTGCACGATCGCCAGCTCGTGCTGGAGCGCGGCGCCGACAATACGGCGCTGATGGGGTCGCATGTGCCGGAACTCGCCAACGCCAAATAACGAGCACGCAAGGGAGGGCTCGCGCACGAGCCGGATACCATGACCAAGCTCAACTATTGGGACGCAACCTGGAGCCTCGACGAGGCACAGTGCCCCTGCGATCTCCACTTCGTCGAGTATCTGGCGCAGAAGGGCGCCAGCAACGCCGTGATCTTCCATTTCGGCACCGGCAACCACCACATCGTCGGGCTGAAGATGGCCGAGAACGGCTCCAACTGCGCCGTGCTCGGCATCACGGCCTCACCCCAGGAGTACGACGACTACGTCGAGCTCTTGATCAAGAACCCGCGGCTCGGGCACACCTACAAGGCCTATTTCGGCGACATCTACCAGCTCGATGCCCGGCTGCTGCCGGAGTTCGACTACGTGAGCCTGTTCCACGTGGGCGAGTTCCGAACACCCGACAACGACGCTTATGGCGCGCTGACCGATCTGGAGATGACGCTGATGCTCGCCGACAGGACCAAGCCGGGCGGCGAGATCTTGTTCTTCACGGGCTCGTTCGCCTACGACAAGGCGCAAGCCGTCGGCAAGCAGCTCCTCGAGCAGCGGCCGTTCGAGCCCGCCGGCGTCTACAAGAGCCTGCAAATCTTCAGGAAGCGCTCGCGCTGAAGTCCTCCCTCTCCCCATGCTTCTTCAGCATGGGGAGAGGGTCGGGGTGAGGGGCAGACGCAGGCGCCGGCGCTCGTGGCCGCCCCTCACCCTAACCCTCTCCCCACTGAAGAGTGGGGAGAGGGGACAGGGCGGCGCCAAATGCGAAGGCGAACATGTCGATTTGGGAGATTTACAAGCGCGCGATGGCGATGCTCATGGCCGAGCGCCGCCAGACCATCGTGGTCGTGCTGTCGGGCATCGCGCTCGGGATCGTGCCGATCGCCGAGCAGGTGCTGCTGGCCCGCGTGGTGGATGCCCTGGCGCTCGGACAGGGCGCCTTCCCGATCATCGGGCTGTGGGCCCTGGTCGGCTTCATCGGCATCGTCGCCGGGGTGATCGTGGCTGTCATGGCCGATCGTCTCGCACACCGCCACCGCCTGGCCGCGCTGGGGCAGGCGTTCGAGCACGCGATCGTCCTGCCGATCAGCTACCACGCTGAGAAGGGGTCGGGCGCCGTGGTTCGCACCATCCTGGCGGGTACGGATGCGCTGTTCTGGAACTGGCTGTCGTTCCTGCGCGAGCAATTCGTCGCCTTCGTCGGCCTCATCGTCCTGGTGCCGACCGCCATCTACATGAACGCGCAGATGGCGCTGATCCTGGCGGCGCTGGCCGTCACCTACGTGCTTGCCAACGTGTATGTCGCGCGCCGGACCAGCAATGACCAAGCGGCCGTCGAGCGCTATCACAACAACGTCTACGGCCGGGTCGGCGACGTGCTCGGCAACGTCACGGTGGTGCAGAGCTATGCGCGCTTCGCCTCCGAGATGCAGGCCATGCGCACCATCATGGCGGAGCTGCTGACGGCGCAATACCCCGTGCTGACCTGGTGGGGCCTGCTGACGGTGCTCACCCGCATCGCCGCCACCATCACGGTCGTGGCCATCTACGCCGTCGGCGCCATGCTGGTCGCGCGCAAGCAGATTTCGGTAGGCGAGATCGTGGCCTTCGTCGGCTTCGCCGGCCTTCTGATCGGCAAGCTCGATTTGCTGTCGGGCTTCGCCGTGCGCATCTTCCAGTATGCGCCGACGCTCAGGAGCTTCTTCGAGATGCTCGATGCCACCGACGGCGTGCGCGAGAAGCCGGACGCCAGGCCGCTCGCCAACGTCGCGGGCAACGTGCGCTACGAGGACGTGACGTTCCAGTTCAAGAACAGCGACCAGGGCGTGTTCGACGTCTGCCTTGACGCGCCCGCTGGACAAACGATAGCGCTCGTCGGTCCCACCGGCGCCGGCAAGACCACGACGCTCGCCCTTCTGCAGCGGCTGCGCGGGCTCGACAAGGGCCGCATCCTCATCGACGGCCACGACATCACCGACGTGACGCTCACCTCGCTGCGCCAGAACATGGCCGTGGTGTTCCAGGACGCCGGCCTGTTCAACCGCTCGATTGCCGAGAACATCCGCATCGGCAGGCCGGAGGCGACCGACGCCGAGCTCGAGCAGGCAGCAAAGCTGGCCGAGGCGCACGACTTCATCTCCAGGAAGCCCGGCGGCTACGCCTTCGTCATCGGCGAGCGCGGCGCCTCGCTCTCGGGCGGCGAGCGCCAGCGTCTCGCCATCGCGCGGGCCATCCTCAAGGACGCGCCGATCCTGATCCTCGATGAGGCCACGAGTGCGCTCGACGTGGAGACGGAAGCCAGGATCAAGCGTGCGCTCGACCGTCTGCGAGCGGGGCGCACCACTTTCATCATCGCCCACCGGCTGTCCACGGTCGCCAACGCCGACCGCATCCTGGTGCTGGAGGCGGGCCGCATCATCGAGCGCGGCACGTTCCGCGAGCTGGTGGCAAAGAAGGGCCTGTTCGCGCGACTCGTGACGGAGGGCGGCTTCACCGAACCCGTCCCTCCCGACATCACCGAGGCTGCCGCTTCTTAGGCGCACATCGCGGCTGACGCCGCGCGAG
>VBAB01000466.1 GCA_005888525.1 Alphaproteobacteria bacterium | reverse complement strand
CACCATTGTCGCCTCCCAATCATTTGTGAAATTACGACGTTCAATTAGTTTCAGTGTACATACATAGTCATGGCGTGTCAATCGAATCTTCCGCTCACGACGAATCTGGGGCTGAAGCTTATCCCCACCCCCGATCCGGCGATGGCGACGGCCGAAGGCGTGGCCTTCGCCGCCTTCGTCATTTTCGCGTCGTGTCGTGTCGAAGCCGCGCTTCCAGCACGAAGACGCTCCTCCGGCACAATGGCGGGATTCCACGACACTGAGCCGCGCATATGCGGAGGCTTGCGTGGGTCCCCGCCTTCGCGGGGATGACGTTTGTCAATCGATGGACGGCATCTTGAAGGGGTGGGCGGCCTCGTAGGTGCGGGCGACGCGCAGGACGAGGGCGTCGCGGTCCAGCGCCGCGACGGCCTGCAGGCCGACGGGGAGGCCGCCGCTGGTGAAGCCGCAGGGGATGTTGGCGGCGGGCTGGTGCGACATGTTGAAGGGGTAGCTGAAGGGCGTCCAATCGATCCAGACCTCCTCGCTCCCGGGATCGTTGAGGTCCTGGCCGACCGGCAGGGCCGGCACCGCGACGGTTGGCGTGAGCAGCACGTCGTAGCGCGCGAGGAAGGCGTTGGTCTTCTGCATGAGCTGGGCGCGCTCGCCCTCGGCATTGATCAGGTCGACGGCGCTGACGCGCGCGCCGCGCTCGGCCGCCACCTGCAGTCCGGGATCGACCAGAGCACGTTGCGTGGTATCCATGGTCGCGAGGACCTTGGCGCAGCTGGCGCTCCACAGCGTCCAGAAGGTATCGCGCGGGGAGGCAAAGCCCGGATCGGCCCGCTCCACATTGGCGCCCAGTGCTTCGAGTGCGTGCACGGCGGCCTCGACCAGGCGCGCCACCTCGGGGTCGACCTTGGCGTAGCCGAGCGTCGGGCTGTAGGCGAAGCGCAGGCCCTTGATGCCGCCGTCAAGACCGCCGCGGTAGTCGCGTTTCGCCGGCGGCAGCGCATAGGGATCGCGCGGGTCCCAGCCGGCGATGACCGAGAACATGAGGGCCGCGTCCGTCACCGTGCGCGTCATGGGCCCGGTGTGCGAGACGACAGCGAACGGGCTCGGCGGCGACGTCGCCACGAGGCCATAGGTCGGCTTGATGCCGAACACGCCGGTGAACGAGCTGGGGATGCGGATCGAGCCGCCGCCGTCGGAGGCCAGATGCAGCGGGCCCATGCCGGTCGCCGCCGCTACTGCCGCCCCGGCGCTGCTGCCGCCCGGCGTGCGCTCCCGGTTCCACGGGTTGCGGGTGATGCCGGTGAGTGGGCTGTCGCCGATCGCCTTCCAGCCGAACTCGGGAGTGGTGGTCTTGCCGATCAGCACGGCGCCCTGCTCGCGCAGGCGCGCCACCATCGGCGCGTCCTCGTCCCAGGGCTGGTCGCGGCGCACCGTCTTGGAGCCGCGCAGCGTCGGCCAGCCGCGGGAGATCATGATGTCCTTGACCGTGGCCGGCACGCCGTCGACTAGGCCCTGCGGCGCACCCTTCATCCAGCGCGCCTCCGACGCCCGCGCGGCGCCCAGCGCTGCCTCCTCGTCGATCAGCAGGAAGGCGTTGAGCGAGGGGTTCAGCGCGGCGATGCGCGCCAGCACCGCCTTGGTCGCGTCGACGGGCGAGAGCGTCTTGCGGCGGTAGTGCTCGAGGAGCGCCGTGGCGGTCAGCGAAGCAGGTGAGGCCGGATTGTCGCTCATGCAGTTTCCCTCCACGCATCGCGGGCCAGGGCGGCTCCGGCGCCCAGGCTAGGGGCTTTCCGGTTCTGAGGGAACCGGACTCACAGGCACGACGGTCATCCCGGTGCTTGCCTGCCCTTGAGCTTGTTCCGGGGGTCACCGGGATCCATCCATCCGCGAACGCCAGAGCAGCCTGAGACCTGGATCCCGGGCATAAAGCCCGGGATGACAACGGATGGCCGCCGAGGTTCAATCAAGGTCGGAAAGGCTCTAGCGCGTCTTCGCTCGGGCGGCGAAGCGATGGCGACCGCCTCTGTTGACGCTCGTGTGCGACAACCGATAGCCTCCCCTCAACAACTACGAACACGTATTGGGGAGGGGTCCATGAATGCTGCGGTTCTGGTTCTGACGGCGATGGCGGTCGGTGTCGGCATGATGGCGCCGGCGGCGCAGGCGCAGGCGCCGGCCCCACCGCCGCCGCCACCGGATGGTGCCCGCTACATCGTCACCTATCTGGAGGTGATGCCGACGGCTCGGGCCAACGCCATGACCATGGTGCGCCAGTTCCGCGATGCCACGCGCAAGGAGGCCGGCAATCTGCGCGCGGAGGCCCTGCAGCGCATCGGCCAGCTCAACCAGTTCGTGCTGCTCGAAGCGTGGAAGGATCAGATCGCGGCCGAGACCCACGCCAAGGCGGCCGCGACCGCCCAGTTCCGCGACAAGATCAAGGCCATCCAGAATGCGCCCATCGACGAGCGCGTGCATTTCCCGCTTTCGGTCGGGCCGCTGGAGGCGAAGGCCGGCGGCGCGGCGATTGCCGTGGTCACCCATGTCGACGTCATCCCGCCGCAACGGGAGAACGGCACCGCGATCACCAAGCAGCTCGCCGACGACAGCCGCAAGGACGACGGCAATCTGCGCTTCGAGGCGGTGATCCAGACCAATCGGCAGAACCACTTTACGGTCATCGAGCTGTGGGGCGACCGCAAGGCCGCCGAGGTGCACAGCATGGCCGCTCACACGCGCGCATTCCGCGAGAAGCTCGGGCCGGCCAGCGGCGCGCTCTACGACGAGCGGTTCTACAAGGTGCTGGAGTGATGCGCCGAACGGGTGCCAGGGCTGCCCCGCCCTGGCGTGACATCGGTTTCCATCGGCCGTACCATCAGCGCAAGAATTCTTCGGTGGAGACACGCCCATGCCCCTCACCATCCGCCAGGTCGGTCCGTGTTTCGCGGGCGAGGTCGCCGGCATCGACCTGACGAAGCCGCTGCCGGCCGCGGACATCGCCGCAATTCATGCCGGCATGGACAAGTACGCCGTCCTGGTCTTCCACGACCAGGACTTCACGGACGCCCAGCAGCTCACCTTCACCCAGAGTCTGGGGCCTCTCGAGCTCGCCATCGGCACGAGCCTCCGTCGGCCGGAGGACCACCGCCTGCCGACCACGTTCGCCGACGTCTCCAACCTGGACCGGGACAACAAGCCGTTCGCGCGCGACGACCGGCGGCGCCTGTTCGCCATCGGCAACCGGCTTTGGCATTCCGACAGCTCGTTCAAGGTCATCCCCGCCAAGTATTCGCTGCTGCATGCGCGGTCCATCCCATCGAGGGGCGGCAATACCGAGTTCGCCTACATGCCCGGTGCCTACGACGCGCTCGACCAGGAGACGAAGGACCTGATCGAGGACCTCGTCTGCGAGCATTCGCAGATGTACTCGCGCGCCAAGCTCGGCTTCACCGATTTCACGCCCGAGGAGCGCGAGCGCTTCAAGCCCGTGCGCCAGCGGCTGGTGCGCACGCATCCCAGCACCGGGCGCAAGTCGCTCTATCTCTCCTCCCATGCCGGCACCATCATCGGCTGGCCGGAGCCGGAGGCCAAAGCGCTGCTGCTGGATCTCACCGAGGCCGCCACCCAGCGCGAGTTCGTCTATTCGCACAAGTGGCGGGTCGGCGATCTCGTCATGTGGGACAACCGCCAGACCATGCATCGCGCGCGCCCGTTCCCGCACGACGAGCCGCGCGACGTCAGGCGCACCACGCTCATGGGCGACGCACCGACCGTCGCGCAGCAGGCAGCGTAGGCCTCGGCCGTACGTCGGGTCGAGTGTGAGCGAAGACCCGACGCAATCTCGATTGCCGCCGGCGGTGGCGTCCCTGGTGTTGTGGCTTTTTCGTTTGGTACTTGCGTTGGCATCGGGCTTGCGTGCGCTCGGCCTTGTTCCGAGTATCCGGATCATCCATCTAACCGCATGTCCGTTGCGCTATTCCGCTGACCGGTTCTTCCGGATAAAAACTTGATGTTCCTCAAATGCGACGACAGTTATATAGGGCTTATAAAATTTCACGAACGTGTCGATCGCTTCGTGTGGGCCTGGATCGGCAGGCTGCAGGTTCAATGCATTCCTCAGGCGCTCACTCAGAGAGTATCGGCTGCAAATAATCACGCCACCGACTTTGAGGAGATTCCAGGTGCTGACCAGGTCCGAGAGCATCACTATGCCTTTTCCGGAGCCGTCAACATATGCGAGATCGAACGAATTAAAAGGCAACTCTCTGAGTTTGTGCGTCGAAAATCCGCTCAAGATAGTGAACTTGGTCGCTTCGCCCGAAAGATTCACGTTGGCGATGAACGTCTTGTAGTTATTCTCCGCGAAGACATCGATGATGGTGAGTTTGGATGTCGGGTGGGTTAAAATGTTTTCAAGTACCCAAAGAGCAGAACGACCTTCAAAGGTTCCTATTTCCAGATAGTTAAGCCCAGGTTTTCCTTTGAAATCATTCAAGTGCTTATCAAATGAAGGTATTTTGGGCGTAAACGTGTTGACTGTAAAAGTGTACGCCTTGTGATACGTTTGGACCATTGCCTTATCAGCGGCAACCACTTCTTTCGGCGAAAGACTCAATAGCAGAATAAACATCAACAGTGGATGCGCGGCTCTTTCTCTCATGGAACGCTCCGTACCAACTGCTGCGAACGCGGCTTGCGGCCAAAGCCCCGGCAGTAGGCAGCGGCCGAACGCTTCCCTCGACGACTTCATCGATGCCCACAGACCGTGCCACGTTACCACTTCCCGCTCGCCAGGGTCGATTGCCGCCCAGCAACAGGTGCGCGTATCCTTGAATCGGATGAGCCACGCACTGTACGACGCAGCCCGGAGGCTCCCCCAGCCGTAGGTCGGGCCGAGCGTGAGCGATGACCGAACGCAATCTCGATTGCCGCCCGCAATTGGTGTTGGGTCGTCGCTTCGCTTGACCCAACCTACGCAAGGCGATGGCGCTCCCAGAGCCTGTAATGCCGAAGCAGAGGTCATACCGCCGAGGCAAAGAATGGACCCCGGGCTGCAAAGAGTCGTGCACGCGCCCTAATCAGTCGGATTCGGTATCACGCCTCCCACGCCGCCACGTCGAGATAGGTGCTCTGGTAGGTCGCGCCGTCGCCCATGTCGGTGTAGCGGTCGGAGCAGAGCATGTTGATGGTGCCGGACACGGCCTCGTCGTCGGGGCGCTGGCCGGGCACGAGCGCTACGCCCGGCTGCACCTCGTCGCTGACGCGCAGCACCAGGCCGACCGCGCCGCGCTCGTTGAACAGCCGCACCTTCTGCCCCTCGGCGAGGCCGCGGGCGCGCGCGTCGTGCGGATGCAGGATGCAGCAGGGTGCCCCCTCGCGCTCGCGCAGGAAGGCGACGGGGGAATAGGCGGTATGGCTCTGGAAGTAGCCGGGCGCCGTCAGCAGCCGCAGCGGCCAGCGGGCGGCGTCGGCCACTTCCTGCGGGTCGGGCTGCCAGTCGGGCATCGGCGGGAGGCCCTGCTTCGCCATCGTCTGCGAGTAGAACTCGAGCTTGCCCGAGGCCGTGCGGAATTGCTGGCCGCCCTTGGGGGCGATGTTGATCGGCCCGGCGTCGCGGATGCTCTTGGGATCGACGTGCTCGACGGTGCCGGTGGCGCCGCGGAACAGCTCCTGCAACATCTGGTCCTGCGACATGCGGAAGACGGGGTCTTGCAGGCCGAGCCGCGCCGCCAGCGCTTGCGCCACCTCGAGGTTGGAGCGCGCTTGCCCGAACGGCGCCACGGCCCGGTGGCCGTACTGCATGTAGTAGGCGCCGTAGGCACGGTAGAAGTCCTCGGTCTCCAGATAGGTCGCCGCCGGCAGCACGATGTCGGCATAGCGCGCGGTCACGGACAGGAAGGGATCGTGCACCACCGTGAACAGGTCCTCGCGGGCGAGCCCGCGGCGGGTCTTGCCCGCGTCCGGGTTGGTGATGGCGGGGTTGTTGGAGGCGATGAAGAGGCCGCGGATCGGCGGGTCCGTCATCTCCAGCAGCGCCTCGCCGAGCCGTAAGTGGTTGACGAGCCGCGTGGCGGCGGGCCCCGACGGCTTGCGGATGGCGTTGTAGTTGAGGTCGCACGAGGCCGCAGTCAGCAGCAGCGCGCCGCCGCCGGGGCGGCCGTAGGCGCCCGTGACGCCAGGGAGCAGCGCCACCGCGCGCAGCGCCTGTCCGCCGTGGGCGAGCCGCGTCATGCCCTCGCCGAGGCGGATGAAGGAGGCCTTGGCGCGCCCGTACATGGCGGCGAAGCGCTCGACGTCGGCCTCGCTGAGTCCGGTGATCTCGGCCACGCGCGCCGGCGCGAAGCGCGGCAGCACCTCGGCCTTCACCCGGTCGAAGCCGACCGTGTG
>VBAB01000465.1 GCA_005888525.1 Alphaproteobacteria bacterium | reverse complement strand
CATCCTGCTGATCGTGCCCATGTGCCTCTTCTCGGCCGCGTTCGGAGTATGGCTGCACGGGCGCGAGATCAACATCCTCACGCAGATCGGCTTCGTCGTGCTGATCGGCCTGGCGGCCAAGAACGCGATCCTGATCGTGGAGTTCGCCCGCCAGCTGGAGGAGCAGGGGATGGACCGCGTGTCGGCGGCGGTGGAGGCCTGCCAGCTGCGGCTACGGCCGATCCTGATGACCTCGCTCGCTTTCACGCTGGGCGTGATCCCGCTCTATCTGGCCGTCGGCGCCGGCGCCGAGATGCGCATCGCGCTCGGCACCGCCGTGTTCTGGGGCATGATCGGCGTCACCCTGTTCGGCCTGATCTTCACGCCGGTGTTCTACGTGGTGATACGGCAGCTCTTCGGCGGCAAGCTCGCGGTGAAGGGAGCGCCTGCCGGGCACCCTGCCGCGCCCCAGCCGGCGGAGTGATGGCGTTGCTTACGTCGCCATCGCGGTGCGGTGCACGACGGCGAGGTCGAAGGCGGCGACGAGGAGAGCCTTGGTGTAGGGCGCTTTGGGGTTGTTGAAGATCTCGTCGGCCGGCCCCTCCTCGACCACCTTGCCGTTCTTCAGCACGACCACGTAGTTCGACAAGGCGCGGACCACCTTCAGGTCGTGGCTGATGAACAGGTAGGCGAGGTCGTGCCGCCGCTGCAGGTCGCGCAGCAGGTCGACGATCTGCGCCTGCACCGACATATCGAGCGCGCTGGTGGGCTCGTCGAGCAACACGAACTTGGGCTCCAGCACCATGGCGCGCGCAATGGCGATGCGCTGACGCTGGCCGCCGGAGAACTCGTGCGCGTAGCGGTCCTGCGCGTCGGGGTCGAGGCCGACCTCGGCCAGGGCCGCGCTGACGTGGGCTCTGCGCTCGTCGTAGCTCATGCCGGGACTCTGGATCGTCAACCCCTCCTCGATGATCTGCCCCACCGATAGACGCGGCGACAGCGAGCCGAAAGGGTCCTGGAAGACGACCTGCATCTCCTTGCGCAGGGGGCGCATCTGCCGCGAATCGAAGCCGTCGATGCGCTGGCCGACGTAGGCGATGGGGCCTTTGCTGGAAACGAGGCGCAACAGCGCCAACCCGAGCGTCGTCTTGCCGGAGCCCGACTCCCCGACCACTCCCAGCGTCTCGCCGGCGCGCAGCTTGAGGGAGAGGCCGTCGACGGCCTTCACGTGGTCGACGGTGCGGCGCAGCAGCCCGCGCTTGATGGGGAACCAAACCCGCAAGTCCTCGGTCTCGAGCACGACCTTGGCATCGACAGCGGGCTTCGGCGGGTCACCCTTCGGCTCCGCGGACATGAGTTGGCGGGTGTAGGGATGTTGCGGCCGCTCGAATACGTCGGCCGTGCGACCCTCCTCGACCACGCATCCCTTGCTCATCACGTAGACGCGGTCTGCCATGCGACGCACCACGCCCAGATCGTGCGTGATCAGCAGCATGGCCATGCCGAGCTCGCGCTGCAGCACCTTCAGCAGCTCGAGGATCTGCGCCTGGATGGTGACGTCGAGCGCGGTGGTGGGCTCGTCGGCGATCAGCAGGTCTGGCTCGTTGGCCAGCGCCATGGCGATCATCACCCGCTGACGCTGACCGCCGGAAAGCTGATGCGGGTAGGCGTGCAGGCGCCTTTCCGCCTGGTCGAGGCCGACCTTGCGCAACAGCTCGAGCACGCGCTCGCGCGCTGCGGCATCATCGAGGCCCTGATGCAGCTTCATGATCTCGCCGACCTGCTTCTCGATGGTGTGCAGGGGGTTGAGCGAGGTCATCGGCTCCTGGAAGATGATCGAGATCTTCTCGCCGCGGATGGCGCGCATGGCAACGCCGGGCGCCTCGAGCAGGTCCTTGCCGCGATAGAAGATCTCGCCCGAGGGATGCGAGGCCGATGCCGGCAGGAGGCGCAGGATCGACAGGGCCGAGACCGTCTTGCCCGAGCCCGATTCGCCGACCAGCCCCACGATCTCCCCTTTGGCGACGCTGAAGGAGACATGGCTGACGGCGTCAACCGCGGTCGGGCCGGCGGCGAACCTCACCGAGAGGTCGCGGACGTCGACGAGGGGAGCCATGGCCGCCATGCGCGCCCTCACTTGTAGATCTTGCGCGGATCGAGCGCGTCGCGCACGCCCTCGCCGATGAAGATGAGCAGGCTCAAGAGCCCGGCGATCGAGATGAAGGCGGTCAGGCCCAGCCAAGGCGCCTGCAGGTTGGCCTTGCCCTGGGCCAGCAGCTCGCCCAGCGAGGCGGAGCCGGGCGGCAGGCCGAGCCCCAGGAAGTCGAGCGCGGTAAGCGCCGTGATCGAGCCGGACAGCTTGAAGGGCAGGAACGTCAGGGTCGCCACCATGGCGTTCGGCAGCAGGTGCTTGAACATGATCTTGGCGTCGGAGAGGCCGAGCGCGCGCGCCGCCGTGATGTATTCGAAGTTGCGTCCGCGCAGGAACTCCGCGCGCACCACGCCGACCAGATAGACCCAGTGGAAGAGCAGGAGCACGCCGAGCAGCGTCCAGAAGCCGGGCACCAGCACGGAGGATATGATGATGAGCACGAACAGCGAGGGGATCGACGACCAGATCTCGAGGAAGCGCTGGAAGACGAGATCGACGCGGCCCCCGAAATAACCCTGCGTGGCACCGGCGGTCACCCCGACGCTGGCGGACAGGATGGTCAGCAGCAGTCCGAACAGCACGGACACGCGGAAGCCGTAGATCAGGCGCGCCAGCACGTCGCGGCCCTGGTCGTCGGTGCCGAGCCAGTTGCGGTTGCCGATGGCCATGTAGCGTGCCATGTGGTCGGCGGGCGCGTCGCAGAAGACGGCGCTGGTCGACCACGGCGGCGGCCCGGGGAACCCCAGGCACTGGCCGCTCGCATTCTTGATGCGCGGATAATCCCTGTTGATGGAATGGTAGGAGTAGCTGATCGCCGGCCAGATCGCCCAGCCGTTCTTCTCCATCTCCTCGAGGATTACCGGGTCCTTGTAGTCGGTGACCGCCAGGAAGCCGCCGAACTTCGACTCCGGATAGTCGACGAGCACCGGGAACAGCAGCTCACCCTTGTAGTAGGCGACGATCGGCTTGTCGTTGGCGACGAACTCGGCAAACAGGCTGAAGACGAACAGCACGAGGAAGATCCACAAGCTCCAGTAGCCGCGGCGGTTGCCCTTGAAGTTGCTCCAGCGCCGCCGGTTGAGCGGAGAGAGCGAGAAGCCGCTGAGGAAACTGCGGAAGGGCAACGTCTCATGGCCGATCTGCCTTGTGGGCAGCGGCTCGCCGGGCTCGGCTGGATCGCCTGACCGGATGACGGGCTTTTCCTCGATGCGGGTATCCAAGGGCCTCAAACCTCCCGCGACTCGAAGTCGATGCGCGGATCGACGAGCGTGTAGACGAAGTCCGAGACCAGATTAACGACCAGCCCCAGCAGCGCAAAAATGAAGAGCGTAGCGAAGACCACCGGATAGTCGCGATTGATCACGCTCTCGAAGCTCAGAAGGCCCAGGCCGTCGAGCGAGAAGATCGTCTCGATCAGGAGCGAGCCCGAGAAGAAGGCGTGGATGAAGGCGCCGGGGAAGCCGGCGATGATCAGCAGCATGGCGTTGCGGAACACGTGCCCGTAGAGGACCTGGCGCTGGCCCAGCCCCTTCGACTGCGCCGTCATCACGTATTGCTTGCGGATCTCGTCGAGAAAGGAGTTGCGTGTCAGGAACGTCATGGTCGTGAACGCGCCGAGCGACATGGCGATCAGCGGCAGGGTGAGATGCCAGAGGTAGTCGGCCGCCTTGCCGACCAGCGACATCTGATTCCAGGTGTCCGATGTCAGCCCGCGCGAGGGGAACCACTGGAAGAACGAGCCGCCCGCGAACATCACCAGCAGGAACACGGCGACCAGGAAGCCCGGGATCGCATAGCCGATCACGAGGATGCCCGACGTCCAGGTATCGAACCTCTCGCCGTCGTGCACCGCCTTGTGGATGCCGAGCGGGATCGAGATGAGATAGGTGATGAGCGTCATCCAGATGCCGAGCGAGACCGAGACGGGCAGCTTCTCCTTGATGAGCTGCAGCACGCTCACGTCGCGGAAGTAGCTCTTGCCGAAGTCGAACAGCAGGTAGTTCTTCATCATCAGGAAGAAGCGCTCGTGTGCCGGCTTGTCGAAGCCGAACTGCCTCTCGAGCTGCTTGATGAACTCGGGGTCAAGGCCCTGCGCGCCGCGATACTTGGAGGTGATCTCCGAGCCGCCTTGGCTGGTTTGAGATTGCGTCGAGGTGGTGAGCCCATCGCCCTGGCCGCCGCCGATGCGGGCGGTGGCGGAGACATCCGTGCCGCTGATCTGGGCGATGACCCGCTCGACCGGTCCGCCGGGCGCGAACTGCACGATGGCAAAGCTGATCAGCATGATCCCGAGCAGGGTCGGGATGATGAGCAGAACGCGCTTCAGAAGATAGGTCGTCATTGCTGGGCGCTTGCCCACTCCGCGTCAGTTGGGCTTGAGCTTGGCTGCTTTCTCGGCGTCGTACCACCAGGTATGGGTAATGCCCCGCTCGTAGCGTGGTTTCACCGCAGGCCGGCCGTATTTGTCCCAGTAGGCGACATAGTGGAACGGCCGGTACCAGTGTGGCACCCAATAGTGACCGGCGCGTAGCATGCGGTCGAGCGCGCGGGTGGCGGTCTTCAGCTCCTCCCGGCTGTTGGCCTCCGTGACCTTGCCGATGAGGGCATCGATGGCGGGGTGGCTGATGCCGGCAAGATTGTAGCTTCCCTCCGTCCGCGCCGCCTCGCTGCCCCAGAAAGTCCTGATTTCCACGCCGGGCGTCAGGCGCAGGGAGTAGCGCGTGGTGATCACGTCGAAGTCGAACGACTTGACGCGGCGCTCGTACTGCGCCGCGTCGATGCGGCGGATCGTGGATTGAACGCCGATGGCCTGCAGGTTCTTCACGTAGGCCGTCAGGATGCGCTCGGTCGTCGGGTCCGTGATCAGGAACTCGAGATCGAGCACCTCGCCCTTGGCGTCGACGCGCTTGCCGCCCTTGACCTGCCAGCCGGCCTCACCCAGCAGCCGCCCGGCTTCACGCAGCAAGGTGCGGTCCTGTCCCGAGCCGTCCGAGACCGGCGATTTGTAAGGCGCGTCGAACACCTCTGCCGGCAGTTGGCCGCGCAAGGGCTCCAGCAGCGCCAGCTCGGCCGGGCTCGGCTTGCCCGAGGCCTTCATGTCGGAGTTCTCGAAGAAGCTCTCTGTGCGCGTGTAGAGCCCGTAGAAGATGTTCTTGTTGGTCCATTCGAAGTCGAAGGCGTAGTCGAGTGCCTTGCGCACGCGCACGTCGGCGAGCTTGGGCCGACGCGTGTTGAGGAAGAAGCCCTGGGCGCCGGAGGGGCTCTCGTCGGGCAGGGTGAGCAGGAGGAGGCGACCCTCCTTGACGGCCGCGATGTCGTAGCCCGTGGCCCAGTCCCGCGCGGTGAACTCCTCGCGCAGGTCGAAGGCGCCGGCCTTGAAGCTCTCGAGCGCCGCCGTGCGGTCGCGATAGTACTCGAAGCGCAGCTCGTCGAAGTTGAAGCGGCCGCGGTTGACGGGCAGGTCCTTGCCCCAATAGTCGTCGCGGCGCTTGTAGCTGACGAATGCACCCTGCTTGAAATCGCCGATGCGATAGGGGCCGGAGCCCAGCGGCGGCTCGAGCGTGGTCTGATCGAACTCGTGCGTCGCATAGTAGGCCTTCGACAGGATCGGCAGTCCCGCCGCCACCAGGGGCAGATCGCGCGTCTGCGTGCCCGTGAGGGTGAAGCGCACCGTGCGGGCATCGAGCGCCTCGGCCTTCGTGATGTCCCTGAGCTGCACGCGATAGAGCGGATGGCCTTTCTCCTTCAGGATATCGAAGCTGAAGACGACGTCGGCGGCGGTGAGCGCGGAGCCGTCGGCGAACTTGGCCTCGGATCGCATGTGGAACGTGACCGAGCTGCGGTCGGGGGCAACGTCGGCCGAGTGGGCGACTAGGCCGTATACGGCATCCGGCTCGTCGTAAGCCCGCGTCATCAGCGAGTCGAACAGGGACTCGAGACCCTGCGCTGCATCGCCCTTGAGGATGAAGGCGTTGAAGCTGTCGAAGCTGGTGCGCGCCGCGGTGCCGATGGTGGCGAGACGGCCCCCTTTTGGCGCGTCCGGGTTGACCCATTCGAAGCTCTTGAAGTCGGCGGGGTACTTGAGCTCGCCGAAGGCGGACAGGCCGTGCTTGGGGCCGTCGGCTGCCGAGGCTGCCGTCGCCAGAGCGAGAGAGGCCAGCAGCACTGCCGGCTTGACGATAGGCATGAGCCTCGCTTTCACGGACGCTCGCGGCCGGGTCGTCGTCTAGCCCCGCGACTCTCCCAGCCGCTTGGCCGCCGCGTCGTCATACCACCACACCTGGAGGAAGGCCTCGGTCTGCGACGGCAGTTCGGCCGGCCGGCCGAACGTGTCCCAGATCGCAATGCGATCCGTGGGCGCACGCCACTGCGGCACGACGTAGCGATTCCACAGGAGCACTCGGTCGAGCGCCCGGGTGGCGGCCGCCAGATCGGCGCGGTCCTTGGCAAGCACAATCTTGTCGATCAGCACATCGATCGCGGGATTCTTGATGCCAATGACGTTGCGACTTCCTTCCCTGTCGGCCGCCGCCGATCCCCAGAAATCACGCTGCTCATTGCCCGGCGACAGGGACTGGCCGAAACTGGCGACAACGATGTCGTAGTCGAAGGTGTCATGGCGGCGCTGGTACTGCGAGGTGTCGACCGTGCGCACGGTGGCCTTGATCCCTAGTCGCTCCAGAGTGTTCTTATAAGGCAGCACGACTCGCTCGAAATCAGGCTGCACGAGCAGGAACTCCGCCGTGAGCTGCGCGCCCGCAGCATTCGTCAAAACGCCGTTCTTGACCTGCCAGCCGGCATCGGCCAGCAGGTTGGTCGCCTGCGAAAGGTGCTTGCGCACGTCCTCGGGCGTGGCGTTGACGGGGTTCTTGTACTCCGTCGTGAAGACCTCGGGCGGAACCTTGTCGGCCAGCTCCTTCAGGATTTCGAGCTCGCGGCCTTCCGGCAGCCCGGTCGCCTGCAGATCAGAGTTGCCAAAGAAGCTCTCGGCTCGGGCGTACTGCTCGTAGAACAGGTTCTTGTTGATGAATTCGAAGTTGAGCGCGAGATTGAACGCCTCCCGCACGCGCACATCCTGGAATTGCGGGCGCCGCAGGTTCAGGGCGAAACCCTGCATGGATTGCACGCGCTTGATTAGCACCTCATGCCGCTTCACTAGCCCGCGCTTGACCGCGTCGAAGTCGAAGGCGGTCGCCCAGTCCTTGGCGCTCGACTCGAACCAGTATTCGAGGTTGCCCGCCTTGAAGTCCTCGCAGGCCGAAATCTTGTTGAGGTAGTAGACGAACTTGATCTCGTCGAAGTTCCACTGCCCCTTGGAGGCCGGCAGGTCCTTCGCCCACCAGTCCTTGACGCGCTCGTATGTGATGCTGCGCCCGACATCGATGTGCTTGATGCGGTAAGGACCGGAGCCCAGGGGGATCTCCAGCGTCGACTTGCCGAGATCGCGCGGCTCGCCATTGGCCCCCGTGCCCTGCCAGTAGTGCTTGGGCAGGACCGGCAGCTCGGTGATGATCATCGGCAACTCTCGGTTGCCTTTGACATCGAAGCGGAAGGTCACCTCGTGATCGCCGGTCTTCTCGGCCCCCAGCACGTTCTTGTAGTAGGCGCCGTAGAAGTGCGAGACCTTCTTGAGCTCGGTCAGAGAGAAGATGACGTCATCTGCCGTGATGGGCTTGCCGTCGTGGAAGCGCGCGCTTGCGCGCAGGTGCACCGTCGCGGAGGAGAAATCCGCGGGGTAGCTCACCCAATCCGCGATGTGGCCGTAAGCCGTCGCCGGCTCGTCCGGGCTCGACGCCATCAGCCGGTCGTAGATGAGGTCCACGGCGGCTGCGGGTCTCCCCTTGTTGTCGGGAAAGCGGTTGAGGGTGTCGAAGCTGCCCATCACCCACTGCCGAACACGTCCGCCCTTGGGTGCGTTCGGATTGACCCAATCGAAATGCTTGAAATCCGCACCGTACTTGGGGCTAGAGACCAGCGACAGCGCGTGATGCTTGGTGAGATTGTCCGCGGCAGACGCGACGGAACCGCCGACGACGAGCAAGCAGACCAGGGCGGCTCCAAGGCGGCATTTGCGGGCCATACGGTGTTCTCACATTTCTCCCACGATCGAGCCGAAGCGACCGCTAACCCCCCGCCCGCGCGATTGTGCCCGACGACTATGCCGGCACACGGACGGAGCGCCAAGTTAATCCTTGTTCACGCCGCGGCCGCCCTCAGCGGAAGTTCAATGCGCTGACGGTGCCCACTACATGTTTCTGCTGCAGCGCAGCACTACTGGGGCAGCGGCGCTGGGCTGTCTGCAAGCTTGCGCAAGTAAACGAGCAGATCGGCCAGTTCGGCATCATCCTTAACGCCCGCGAACGCCATTTTGTTGCCTGGGATATCGGCCTTCGGGTCGTGCAAATACTTGGCCAGCTCCTCGAATGTCCAGTTTCCAGGGTGGCTCTTCATGGCCTCCGAGTATGGAAAGCCCGGTTGCGCCGCTCTGGCCCGGCCGACGACGCCCCACAGATTTGGGCCGGTCAGAATGCGCCCGCCCTTGTCGGGGGTATGACATTGCAGGCACTTCTTGAAGGTGTCCTGCCCGTTCTCGGGGCTGGCCTTGGGCAGCAGGGCCAGCACTTTGGCGACTTCGAACGGCGCGGCCGGCGCCTTGGCGGCGGTTGGCGCGACCTCGGTGATCGGCAGGGCCCAGCCCGCCTTCTCCGGCTTGTGCTCCTTGTAGACGATATCGAGCATCGTCTTGCTGCCGAAAACCACCAGCAGCGCCGAGAGCACGGCCCCGATCGTCTTGTTGACCTCGAAAGCATCCATGGGTCGGCAATTCCCCGATTGCGTGGGCGAGCCGCGCACACGCTCGCGGTTCGGCGGCAACTATAGGTTTTCGCTTCCACCTTGCAACCGCGGGCTCCTCCGTTCTAGGAGCTAGACCCCGAGACCAATTGTCACCCGCGTACCTTCCTGAGAGCCCATGCAGCGCACGCTCATCGTCATTCCGGCCCGCATGCAATCGACGCGCTTGCCGGACAAGCCGCTGGTGGACATCGCCGGCGAGCCGATGATCGTGCACGTGTGGCGTCGCGCCATGGCTGCGGAACGGGGCCGGGTGGTGGTGGCAACCGACACCGAGGCGATCGTTGCGGCGGTGCGCAAGGTCGGCGGCGAGGCAGTCCTGACGCGCGCCGACCACGTTTCCGGCTCCGACCGCGTGTTCGAGGCCGTGAGCCGCGTCGATGCGGAGGGCGATTTCGAAATCATCCTCAACCTGCAGGGCGATTTGCCGGCCGTGCAGCCGGAAACCATCGGCGCCTGTCTCGCGCCTTTGCAGGACAAGGGGCCGCAGATCGCCACCATCGCCGCCCTGATCACCAATGCCGAGGACCGCACCAACCCTAACTCGGTGAAGGTGATCGGCACGCCCACAGGCGTGCCGGGCAGGCTCAGGGCGCTCTATTTCACACGCGCCACAGCTCCTGCCGGCGAGGGCCCGCTCTACCACCATTTCGGCATGTACGCCTACCGCCGCTCGGCGCTCGAGCGGTTCGTGTCGCTGCGGCCCTCGACGCTCGAGAAACGCGAGCAGCTCGAGCAGTTGCGCGCGCTGGAGGACGGCATGCGCATCGACGTGTCGCTCGTTGACAGGGTGCCGGTCGAGGTCAATACTCCCGCCGATCTCGAGCGCGCCCGCCGTCTCATCGCCGGCCAATGACTGGCTGGTGAGAGGCGCGTTTGATTTTTCCCAGCCCCCGCAAAGCTCCCAGTCCGGACCCCATGGCGGACCGAAAACCGAAGTCGCCGACCCCTGCCGCCAAGCCCAAGCGCGCGCCTGTTCTCGAGCGCAAGACGATGGTGCGCGTCTCCTACCAGGGTGAGCCCGGCGCCAACTCGCACCTGGCGGTCCGCGAGGCCTATCCCGACCTGGAGCCGCTGGCCTGCGCCACTTTCGAGGATGCGCTGGCGGCCGTGAAGGGCGGGGACGCCCGCTACGCCATGATCCCGATCGAGAACTCGGTGGCGGGGCGCGTTGCCGACATCCACCACTTGCTCCCAGAAGCCGGCCTGCACATCGTCGGCGAGCACTTCCTGCGCGTGCGCCACCAGCTCATGGCGCTGCCGGGCGCGTCCCTGCTCACGGTCAAGCGGGCGCTGTCGCATACCCAGGCGCTCGGCCAGTGCCGCAACACTCTGCGCAAGCTCGGCCTCAAGCCGATCCCCGAGGCCGACACGGCCGGCTCCGCGCGCATCGTCGCGGAGGCCAACAATCCCGAGCTCGCGGCCATCGCCACCACGCTCGCCGCCGAGATTTACGGCCTGAAGGTCCTCATGCACGACATCGAGGACGAGAAGCACAACACCACCCGCTTCGTGGTCCTGTCCGCCACGCCGGACGATGCCAAGCCGGGTGACGGTCCCGTCGTCACCACCTTCATCTTCCGCGTGCGCAACGTGCCGGCAGCGCTCTACAAGGCCATGGGCGGGTTCGCCACCAACGGCGTCAACATGACCAAGCTCGAGAGCTACCAGCTCGACGGCCGCTTCGTCGCCACCATGTTCTACGCCGACATCGAGGGCCACCCAGACGATCCCGCAGTGGCGCGCGCGCTGGAGGAGCTGTCGTTCTTTTCCAGCGAGCTCAAGATCCTCGGTGCCTACCCCGCCAGCCCCTACCGCGCCGAGGCGACCAAGCTGAGCGCAGGCGTGTAGCGCGCAGGCGCGACGCCATTTACCAGCCTCCCACATGACGATGGTCCATCCTTGGACCAGTCGATAGGTATTCGGTCACAAGTAAAGGCCATTTCTTACCCGGACGAGCACCATGCGCCACGACCAGCTCCTGCGATCCGCCTTGCGAGCGACATCCGTGCAAGGGGACAAACGGTTCGTGGGCTCCATGCATCCGGTCATTCTCTCCGGCGGGTCGGGCACGCGCCTGTGGCCGTTGTCGCGGGCCATGTACCCAAAGCAGTTCGTGCGCTTCTCCCGGGCCCAGGCCTCCAGCTTTCTGTCGTCGACCTTGCAGCGTCTGCCGGCCTCTGCCGGGTTCGCAGCACCGATCGTCATCGGCAATAACGACCACCGATTCCTGATCGAGGAAGAGGCCGCGCGCTCCGGTGTGACCCCGCGCGCCGTCATCCTCGAGCCGGTGGCCCGCAACACGGCACCCGCCATTGCGGTTGCCGCGCTCGTCGTCGCCAGCGAGGACCCCAGCGGCATCCTGGTCGTCATGCCGTCCGACCACGCCATCAAGGACGAGCCGGGGTTCGTCGCGGCCGTGCGTCGCGCTGCCGAGGTGGCCGCGACCGGCAAGTTGACGCTGTTCGGCATCAAGCCGGACACACCTCACATTGGCTACGGCTATATCCGCCAGGGGGTGCCGCTGCCGGGGCTGGAGGGCGCCTACAGCGTGGCGGCATTCGCCGAGAAGCCCGACAATGCGACCGCCGAACGCTACCTTGCGGCCGGCGACTACCTCTGGAACAGCGGCATCTTCGTGCTCGGTGCCCGTGCATTCATCGAGGAGCTGGCGCGGCTGGAGCCCGATATCCTCAAGGCCGCCCGCGAAGCGCTCGCCGGGGCCACGGAGGATCTGGGTTTCCTGCGCCTCGACGCGCAAGCCTTCGCGCG